>NZ_JAMYUS010000019.1:0-134589 GCF_040323255.1 Mesorhizobium sp. M0052
GTTCTTTTTCCTCCCCCCGGGCCCAAACTTTCCCCCCGGTGTAGGACTAAAACCCCCCTCTATTTCGGCCCGGGGGGTATTACCCCCCCGGCGGCCCCCCCAAAATGGGGCGCGGCGGTCCAGTCAAGGATGATTATCAGTCCTTGGAGACGAAGCGGGACGGATGGATGTCCATCACATTGTCATCGAAGCCATGCAGCTTCGAGGAAACGATATCGTGGAAGCTGTAGTAGAGAAGCGGAATGTTGCCGACGTCATCGACAAGGATGCGCTCGGCCTCAGTGAGGTCCTTCATGCGCTCTTCCGGCTTGCCGCCGGCAGCCGCGGCCTTGTCCATGGCCGCCTCATATGCCGGGCTGACGTAGTTCGAATAGTTGTTGCCGCTGGCCTTGCGGGTGATGCCGAGGAAGGTCTCGGGATCCTTGTAGTCGGCGATCCAGGCGGCACGCGCCACGTCGTAGTTGCCCTTCTGCTCGAGGAAGGAATAGTGGGTCTTGGTATCGGTGTTGAGCAGCGTGATCTCGACGCCAAGCGGCTTCAACTGTTCCTGGATGGAAACCGCGGTGTTCTTGTGGTTTTCCGAGGTGTTGTAGCGGATCTCCATCTTCAGCGGATGCTCGGGCGTATAGCCGAGTTTCTCAAGGATCTTCTTGGCGGCGTCCTCGCGGTCGATCTGCGGCATGTCGGCGTATTTGGCCATTGCCGGCGTGTAGCCGGCGATGCCCGGAGGCACCATCGAATAGCCAGGCAGCATGGAATTCTGCCAGACCTTTTCGGCCAGGAAGTCGCGGTCGATAGCCATCGAGATGGCGTTGCGCAGCTCGACATTGTCCCAGGGCGCCTTGTCGGTCTTGATCGCGTAATAATAGGTGCCGAGATACGGTCCGACGCGGACCTGATCGCCGAACTTGGTCTTGAGGTCAGCGAGCTGTTCGGTCGGCAGGTCGCCGTAGCTGTCGAGTTCGCCTGCCTCGAAGCGCTTCATCGCCGAAGAGCGGTCTTCGGTCGGGATGTAGTTGACGACGTCCATCTTGACGGTCGCGGCATCCCAGAATTTCGGATTCTTGACCAGCTTCATGTGGTCGTTGGGAATCCACTCGGCCAATGTATAGGCGCCGTTCGAAACGAGATTGCCCGCCTTGATCCAGTCGGCGCCGAGCTTGTCGATCGAGGCCTTGTTGACCGGGTAGGTAGCCTGGTGGGTCAGCATCTCCAGGAAGTATGGCGTCGGCGCCTTCAGCGTCACTTCCAGGGTGTTGGCGTCGATCGCCTTGACGCCCATGTCCTCGGGCTTGCCTTTCTTGGTGTTGACTTCCTCGGCGTTCTTCACGGGATAGAGCATGGAAGCGTATTCGGCGGCGGTCGCCGGATCCTCCAGCCTACGGAAGGAATAGACGAAGTCGTCCGCCGTCACCGGGCTGCCATCCGACCACAAGCCGTCCTTGCGCAGCTTGAAGGTGTAGACGGTGCCGTCATCAGATACCGTCCAGCTTTCGGCGGCGCCCGGGATGAGGTTCGTCTTCTGATCGTGCATGACCAGTCCCTGGAACAGGTCGCGTATGATATCGGCTTCGTAGACGGTCGAGGTCTTGTGCGGATCGACCGTCTCCGCTTCGGCGGCGCTGCCTCTGTTATAGACGGTCTCGGCAAGGGCCGGCGTCAGGAACGTGCCTGCGGCAAAGGTCATGGTCGCGGCGACAAGCGTCGCCTTCAGCATATTTTTCAGCATGAAGTCTCTCCCTGTGGCGCTGCCCATCGGCTGCGCCTTACGAGTGTTGACGCCCCGGAACCGATTTCTGGCCCCTTCGAGCGCGCCGCCGGTTCCCGTTCCGGCAGCTGGTGGCAGGAGACTAGACAGACGGAAATATTATTTCAACCGAGTCTTGCTTGACGCTAAGTGAGCATCCTCACCTTAAACCAGCCATAGCTAATCTATATTACAAGATCCAATTGGGTGCAGCTTGTGGTTGTCCTGTAATTTTGGGTTTTGCCCTCAGCAGTTGTCATTAGCGCAACCATCTGGAAAAATTCCAGGAATGCCGTTCGTGGCCAAGCTCGACGAAAGTACCGAAGAAGCCCGAAAATGAAAAATGTGGCGCCGGTGACGTTGCGCGGATCACTCGGCATGGTTGCATGCGGACACGATCTTTGTTGACGCCGGACGGCGTCCCTGAAAGATCAGCCTACCTTGCCGACAAACCAGCCCAGGGCCGGCAGCAACAGCCCCTCCTCCTGCAGGACGGCACCGCCACCCAGAGCGATCGCCTCGACAAGCTGGAGATCCGGCGGCAGCCGCCAGTCGGCCGGCTTGTCGGCGAAATTGAAGACGCAGAGCAATATCTCGTCCTCGCCCTGCCGGATGAAGGCAAGGACATCGCCGTCGGTATCGAGAAAGCGGATCGGGCCCTTGACCAGCGCCAGATGCGCCTTGCGCAAGGCAAGCATCGTCCGGTAGCCGGCGAGCACGGACTTGTCGTCGGCGTTCTGGATATCGACCGCCCGAGCGCGGTGGCTTTCCGGCACCGGCAGCCAGGGTTTTCCCGAAGAAAAACCGGCATTGTCGGCGCCCGCCTCCCACACCATCGGTGTGCGGCAGCCGTCCCTGCCCTTGACCCCCGGCCAGAAACGGATGCCGACGGGATCGCGCAGATCCTCAAAGGTCAGTTCCGCCTCCTCCAGCCCAAGCTCTTCGCCTTGGTAGAGACAGATCGAGCCGCGCAGGCAGGAGAGCAAAGCGATAGCGAATGTCGCCACCGCATCTGGATCGCCCTCCGGCCGCGTCCAGCGGCTGACATGGCGCACGACATCGTGGTTGGAGAACGCCCAGCAGACCCAGCCGTCGGCGACAGCTGCCTCGAAGGCCTCGACACAGCCGCGCACATGGGCGGCTGAGAATTGCGGGCCGAGCAGGTCGAAGGTGTAGCACATGTTGAGCTTGTCGCCGCCGGATGTGTAGGCGGCCAGCGTCTGCAGCGAGCGGCCTTCGTCGCCGACCTCGCCGACACTGGCGCGGCCGTCATATTCGTCGAGCAAAGCGCGGAAGCGCCTGAGGAAACCGAGGTTTTCCGGTTGCGTCTTGTCGAACAAGTGCTCCTGGAAGAGATAGGTGTTGGTTTCGCCATTGGTGCCGGCGACGCTCGACGCCAGCGGCGGATTGCTGCGCAGCCAGCGGTCATGGACATAGTAGTTGACCGTATCCAGGCGGAAGCCGTCGACGCCGCGCTCGAGCCAGAACCGCACCGTCTCCAGCAACGCGTCCTGAACCTCAGGATTGTGGAAGTTGAGGTCTGGCTGCGAGGCGAGGAAATTGTGCATGTAGTATTGCCGGCGGGTGGCGTCCCATTCCCAGGCCGGGCCGCCGAAAACCGACAGCCAGTTGTTGGGCGCGTTGCCGTCCGGCCTGGTGTCGGCCCAGACATACCAGTCGGCCTTGGGATTATCCTTGCTGGCACGGCTCTCTACAAACCATTCGTGCTTGTCGGAGGAGTGCGACAACACCTGATCGATGATCACCTTCAGGCCGAGCCTGTGCGCCTCGGCAACCAGCGCGTCGAAGTCGTCGAGCGTGCCGAACATCGGATCGACCGCCTGATAGTCGGAGACGTCGTAGCCCATATCGGCCATTGGCGACTTGAAGAAGGGCGACAGCCAGACGGCGTCGACGCCGAGCGAGGCGACGTGCGCCAGCCGTGAGGTGATGCCTGAGAGGTCGCCGCTGCCGTCGCCGGTGGTGTCCTGGAAGGAGCGAGGATAGATCTGGTAGATGACGCAGCCGCGCCACCAGTCGGCGCGCTGTTCGGCTCCCGGCTGGGCATTGTCGTCGGCCATCACGGACCCTTCCTGGCGCGGGCCTTTGCGGTCCGGCGCTCGATCATGAAACTGACACTGCGGCCGGGCAGCGGCCACGCGAGGTCGACCGCTTGCGCTTCAACAGCCGGCTGCCATTCAAACCCTTGCCGCGCGGGCAGCGTGAAGACGCATTGGCGGCGATCGCCATTGACGATCACAGCCAGGCGGCCTTCCCCGCCATCGCCGAGCAGCATGACGAGGCGATGGCGCGAGCCATCGTTCCAGTCGGCTTCGCCGAGTGGCGCGCCGGTCTCGGTCAGCCACGCGACGTCGGGCACATCAGAACCGTCCGGCGGCTCTCCGGTCAGGAAGCGCGTATCGGAAAGCGCCGGCACCGCGCCGCGCAGAGATGCGAGCGCCGACACACGGGCTTCCAGCCCGACGTCGCGCCCGGCCCAGTCGAGCCAGGTGATGGCGTTGTCCTGCGCATAGGCGTTGTTGTTGCCCCCTTGTGTGCGGCCGAATTCATCGCCCGCCGTCAGCATGATGGTGCCGCGCGAGGCAAACAGAGTGGCGAGCAGCGCGAAGCGATCATGGGAACGGGCCTCGGCAATCGCCTTGTCCGAGGTTTCGCCCTCGACGCCGTTGTTCCAGGACAGGTTCTCATTGTGGCCGTCGCGGTTCTTCTCGCCATTGGCCTGGTTGTGTTTGGCTTCATAGGCGACGATATCGGCCAGCGTCATGCCATCGTGTGCGGCGATGTAGTTGACCGTGCGGCTGGCGGATTGGCCCTCCCTGCCGAACACATCGGAGGAGCCGGCGAGCCTTGTCGCCAGCGCACCGACCGTGCCGGCATCGCCGCGCCAGAAGCGCCTGACGTCGTCGCGGTAGCGGTCGTTCCATTCGAGGTAAGGCGGCCGGAAATTGCCGAGCTGATAGCCATTCGGGCCGATGTCCCAGGGCTCGGCGATCAGCACCCTGTCGGCAAGGATGGGATCGGTTGCGATGGTTTCGAGCAACGGGGCTGCCGGATCGAATGCGCCATCGACGCGACCGAGGACCGGCGCCAGGTCGAAGCGGAAACCGTCGACGCCGGCATGGCGGACGAAATGGCGCAGCGTGTCGAGTACCATGTCGCGAACGACCGGATGGTCGCAGGCAATGGTATTGCCGGTGCCGGTATCGTTGGCCAACCTGCCGTCCGGCTCGCTGCGGTAGTAGGCTTGATTGTCGAGGCCGCGCAGCGACAGCGTCGGCCCGAGCCGGTCACTTTCGCCGGTATGATTGAAGACGAGATCGAGGATGGTGCCAATGCCGGCCTTGTGCAGCGCCGCCACCGTATCGCGCAATTCGGCGATACCGCCGGGCGCCAGCCGCGGATCGAGCGCCATGAAGGTGACGGGGTTGTAGCCCCAGGCGTTGCTGAGGCCGAGCGGCGGCAGATGACGCTCATCGATCCATGCCGTCACGGGCATTAGCTCAACGGCGGAGACGCCGATCTTTCTGAGGTGTTCGAGGATGGCCGGATGCGCAAGTGCCGCAATGGTGCCGCGCTGCGCTTCGGGCACGTCCGGATGCTGCTTCGTAAAAGACCGGACATTGAGCTCGTAGATCAGGCCGCCTGGCTTGAAGACCGGCGGCAACAGGGCCACCGGTTCCGGCAGCGCAACTACGACCGCCTTCGGCATGAGCGGGGCGGTGTCGGCGCCTTCGTTGCGTTTGGCGGTGAGCCGCCAGTGATACTGGTACGGTCGGTCGATTTCGACGGCGTAGGGATCGGTCAGCAGCTTGTCGGGATCGAACCACAGGCCTCGTTCGGGCGCATAGTCGCCATCGGCGCGCAAGCCGTAGCAGGTGCCGGCAGCGAGGCCGGCGACGAACAGCGCATAGACGCCCTCGCCTTCCGGCTGGAGTTCGAGCCGGTCGATTTCACGGGCGCCGGTGACGTCGAAGATCGACACCCAGAGCCGCCGCGCCGAGGACGACCAGGCGGCAAAACGGATGCCTTCGGGAGTGACCGTTGCGCCGAGTTGGGTCATCGGCGCATCCTCCACCCTCCCCCTTGTGGGGAGGGTCGCGAACGAAGTGAGCGGGGTGGGGGTCGGCGCGGGGAAAGCGCTTTACGAGCACCCCCAACCCGATCCGCTGCGCGGATCGACCCTCCCCACAAGGGGGAGGGTAAAGACGTCACCACCCTCAAGTAATCACGCTCGGCTTGTTGCGCCCGGTGTGGCTCTTGATCCCGGCGATATCATCGGCAGCCGCGATCAGGTCAGCGAGCGCCTCTTGCGTGTCGAGATCATGCCGCGCTCTGTCCGGCTCGTAGCGCTCGATGTAGACGCGCAGCGTAGCACCCGACGTGCCGGTGCCGGACAAACGAAACACGACACGCGAGCCGCCTTCGAACAGGATGCGGATGCCCTGGTTCTTGCTCACCGAACCGTCGACGGGATCGTGATAGGCGAAGTCGTCGGCATTGGCGATCTTCAGTCCGCGCACGCTGGTGCCGGGCAGCGAAGCGAGCTTGGCGCGCAACTCGTCGACCAGGGCGTTGGCGCGCTCGGTTTCGACCTCCTCATAGTCATGACGTGAATAGTAATTGCGGCCGTAGGTCGCCCAATGTTCGGTGACGACGTCCTTGCAGCTTTCGCCGCGCACGGCCAGGATGTTCAGCCACAACAGCACCGCCCACAGCCCGTCCTTTTCACGGACATGGTTCGAGCCGGTGCCGGCGCTTTCCTCGCCGCAGATCGTTGCCATGCCGGCATCGAGCAGATTGCCGAAGAACTTCCAACCGGTCGGCGTCTCGTAGATGCCGATGCCGAGCTGTTCGGCGACGCGGTCGGCAGCGCCGCTGGTCGGCATCGAGCGGGCGATGCCTTTGAGGCCGTCCTTGTAGCCCGGCGCCAATTGCGCATTGGCGGCAAGCATGGCCACCGAATCCGACGGGGTGACGAAAATACCCTTGCCGATGATGAGATTGCGGTCACCGTCGCCGTCGGAAGCGGCGCCGAAATCGGGCGCATCCGGTCCCATCATCTCGTCATAGAGATGCTTGGCGTGGACCAGGTTCGGATCCGGGTGATGGCCGCCAAAATCCGGCAGCGGCTTGTAGTTGCGGCAGGTGCCATTCTCCGCGCCGAGCCGGCGCTCGAGGATTTCCTTGGCATACGGGCCGGTGACCGCATGCATGGCGTCGAAGCGCATGCGGAAGCCGTATTTGAAATTGGCGCGGATGGCGTCGAAGTCGAACAGGCTCTCCATCAATTCGGCATAGTCGGTGACCGGGTCGATAATCTCGACCGCCATGCCGCCGGCGGTCACCGTGCCGATCTTGTCGATGTCGATCTGGTCGATGTCAACGGTCTTGAAGCTCGAAATCGTCTTGGTCTTTTCGAAGATCGCGTCGGTCAGCTTTTCCGGCGCCGGGCCGCCATTGCCGGCATTGTACTTGATGCCGAAATCCTCGTGCGGGCCGCCCGGATTGTGACTGGCCGACAGGATGATGCCGCCGAAGGTCTTGTATTTGCGGATGACATGCGACGCCGCCGGCGTCGACAATATGCCGCCCTGCCCGACCATCACCTTGCCGAAGCCGTTGGCCACCGCCATGGCGATGGCCTTCTGGATGACCTCGCGGTTGTAGAAGCGGCCGTCGCCGCCGATCACCAGCGTCTTGCCCTCAAAGCCCTCCAGCGCGTCGAAGATCGACTGGATGAAGTTCTCGGCATAGTGCTCCTGCTGAAAGACAGGCACCTTCTTGCGCAGGCCGGACGTGCCGGGTTTCTGGTCGAGATAGGGTTTGGTGGCGACGGTCCGGATCATGCTTCAGGCAACCCTTTTCGAAAGCAGCAGGCGGTAGAGTTCATGGTATTTGTCGGCGCTCTTGTCCCAGGAGACATCGGCCTTCATGCCCTGGCGCTGGATCTGTTCCCAGACGGCCGGGCTCGAATGCGCATCGACCAGCCGGCGGATGGCGTGCAGCATGGCGCCGCCACTATTGGGCGCGAACTGGAAGCCGGTGGCGACACCGGCCGAGATCGCTGCTTCATTGGCGTCGATGATGGTGTCGGCAAGGCCGCCGGTGCGGGCGACGACCGGCACGCAGCCATAGCGTAGGCCGTAAAGCTGGGTCAGCCCGCAAGGCTCGAAGCGCGACGGGATGACGATGGCGTCGCAGCCGCCCTGCATGGTGTGGGAAAGCCCCTCGTCATAGCCGACGACGACGCCGACACGGCCGCGATGGCGGGCGGTGGCAGCCAGCAGCGCGCCTTCCAGGCCGGCGTCGCCTGAGCCGAGGATCGCCAGCCGCGCGCCGGTGGCGACGACGCCGTCGACCACAGCCGCCAGTATGTCCATGCCCTTCTGCCAGGTCAGCCGGCTGACGACGCAGACGATCGGACTGTCATCGCGCTCGAGGCTGAAGCGGTCCTCGACAACCGCCCGGTTGGGAAGCCGAGCCTTGAGCGTCGCGGCGGAGTAGGCCGACACCAGATGCTTGTCGGTCTCCGGGTTCCAGATGTCGGTGTCGATGCCGTTGACGATGCCGTAGAGGTCGGAAGAGCGCATGTTGATCAGGCCGTCGAGGCCCATGCCGAATTCCGGCGAGCGGATTTCCTGGGCATAGGTGGGGCTCACCGTGGTGATCGCCCAGGCCGCCTGCAGGCCGGCCTTGAGGAAGCCGACGCCGCCATAATATTCGACGCCGTCAAGCGCCATCGCCGCGGCCGGCAAGCCGAGCTCGCCAAAAATGCCGGCGCCGAACTGACCCTGGAAGGCAAGGTTGTGAACCGTGATCAGCGACGGCACGCCGACCGCCTTGCCGTAGCGCATATAGGCCAGCGTCATCGCCGACTGCCAGTCATGGGCGTGGACGAGATCCGGCTGGTAGCCGGAAATGGCGCCGCCGGCGATATCGCCACCGACCTGGCTCAGCGCAGCAAAACGCCGCCAATTGTCGGGCCAATCGGCGCCGGCCGCGTTGCCGTAAGGGCCGCCGGGACGGTCGTAGAGATGCGGCGCGTCGAGCACGAACAGGTCGAGCCCGGCGATCTTGACGGCATGGACCGAAGCCTTGCCGCCCTGCAGCAGCGGGTATTGGTAGACAGCCTTCTTTTTCTTGAAGGCGTCCATCACCTGGGGAAAGCCGGGGATGAGCGTGCGCATGGTCACGCCCTTGGCGGCCAGCGCGATCGGCAATGCGCCGGTCACGTCGGCAAGTCCGCCGGTCTTGATCAGCGGGAATATCTCGGGCGTGACCGACAGAACCTGCATGCGTTTATGGTACCCCGTCTTACAGCTTCAGCTTGTCGATCATGTCCTGCGTGACCAGGCAGATGCCCTTTTCCGAAACCCGGAAACGCTTGGCGTCGAGAACAGGGTCTTCGCCAACCACCAGCCCTTCCGGTATCCTTACACCGTGGTCGATGACGACGCGCTTCAACTTTGCGTTCCGGCCGACATGAACGTCGGGCAGCATGACGACCTCTTCCAGCGTCGAATAGGAGTTGATGCGCGCCCCGGTGAAGATCAAGCTGCGCTTCAGCGAAGCACCCGAGACGATGCAATCGCCTGAGACCAGCGAGGAGACGGCCGAACCGCGCCGGCCATCCTCGTCATGCACGAACTTTGCCGGCGGCTTCAATTCGGCATAGGTCCAGATCGGCCAGTCGCGGTCGTAGAGGTCGAGTTCGGGAGTAATATCGGTCAGGTCGATATTGGCTTCCCAGTAGGCGTCGACGGTGCCGACATCGCGCCAATAGGCCTCGTTCTCGGCCGTCGAGCGCACGCAGGATTTGGCGAAGCGATGCGCGATCGCCTTACCGTGCTGTACGATGTAGGGGATGATGTCCTTGCCGAAGTCGCGGCTTGAACCCGGCTCGGCGGCATCGCGGCGCAGCTGCTCCATCAGGAACTTGGTCTTGAAGACATAGATGCCCATCGAAGCCAGCGCGAATTCCGGCTTGTCGGGAATGCCGGGCGGGTCGGCGGGCTTTTCGACGAACGCGATGATGTTGTCCTTGCCGTCGACATGCATGACACCGAAGCCGGTCGCTTCCAAGCGCGGCACTTCGAGGCAACCAACAGTGACGTCGGCATTGGCGTCGACGTGCTGGCGCAGCATCAGCTCGTAGTCCATCTTGTAGATATGGTCGCCGGCTAGGATCACCATATATTCAGGGCCATAGGCCTCGATGATGTCGATGTTCTGGTAGACGGCGTCGGCGGTGCCTTCATACCACTGGGTTTCCGAGACACGCTGCGAGGCCGGCAGGATGTCGAAGCTTTCGTTTCGCTCCGGGCGCAGGAAGTTCCAGCCGCGCTGCAGGTGGCGGATCAGCGAATGCGCCTTGTACTGGGTGGCGACACCGAGGCGACGAATGCCGGAATTCAGCGCATTGGACAGCGCGAAATCGATGATGCGCGTCTTGCCGCCGAAATAGACAGCCGGCTTGGCGCGGCGGTCGGTCAATTCCTTGAGCCGGCTGCCGCGGCCGCCGGCCAGCACATAGGCCATGGCATCGCGCGCCAGCGGCTGGGTTCTCTTCAAGTCTGCCATTTTTACCCTCCCAAATTACCAGTCTGGAGCATCGCCCGGTCCGCAACGAGTCGACGGACCTAATCCGAAACGAGTTGACGGACCTAGTCCGCAACGAGTTCAAGCATGATCGTCGACAGCGGCGGCAAAAGCATCGTTGCCGAAATGCCTCCTCCTTCAGCCCTGGCTTCGACCACACCGCCATTGCCCTTGCCCGAACCACCATAGTCCGAAGCGTCGGTGTTGATGATTTCGCGCCATTTGCCGACCTTGGGCAATGGCACGCGATAATTGTCGCGCGGCACCGGTGTGAAGTTGGAAATGACGGCGATCGGGTTGCCGCCGGGCGCGCTGCGCAGCCAGGCGAAGACCGAGTTTTCCTTGTCGTCGACGATCAGCCAGGAAAAGCCGTCCGGTTCGCAGTCGCGCGCATGCAGCGCCGGGCGCGAGCGGTAGAGATAGTTGAGGTCGCGCACCGTCTGCCAGACGCCGCGATGCGGGTGGAAGTCGAGCAGGTTCCAGTCGAGCGCGCGCGCCTCGCTCCACTCGCGGCGCTGGGCGAATTCCTGGCCCATGAACAACAGCTTCTTGCCGGGATAGCCCCACATGAAGGCATAGAAGGCGCGCAAAGTCGCGAACTTCTGCCAGTCGTCGCCGGCCATCTTGCCGAGCAGCGTGCCCTTGCCGTGCACGACCTCGTCATGGGACAGCGGCAGCACGAAATTCTCGGAAAAGGCGTAGGTCAGGCCGAAGGTCAGGTCGTTGTGGTGATGTTTGCGGAAGATCGGCTCCTTGGCGAAATACTCCAGCGTGTCGTGCATAAAGCCCATGTTCCATTTGAAGCCGAAGCCCAGCCCGCCTTCATGCACCGGCGCCGAGACCTTCGGCCATGAGGTCGATTCCTCGGCGATGGTCATCACGCCGGGATGGTGGCCGTAGACCTCCTTGTTCATCTTCTGCAGGAAGGACACCGCTTCGAGGTTTTCGCGGCCGCCCTTCTCGTTGGGGATCCATTCGCCGGCCTTGCGCGAATAATCGAGGTAGAGCATCGAGGCCACCGCATCGACGCGCAAACCGTCGACATGGTATTTCTCGGCCCAGAACAGCGCGTTGTTGACGAGGAACGACACCACCTCGCGGCGGCCGAAATTGTAGATCGCGGTGTTCCAGTCGGGATGAAAACCCTTGCGCGGATCGGCATGCTCGTAGAGTGCGGTGCCGTCGAAATTGGCGAGGCCATGCGCGTCGACCGGGAAATGCGCCGGCACCCAGTCGAGGATGACGCCGACGCCGGCGCGGTGCGCACCGTCGACGAAACGGGCGAAGCCGTCGGGGTCGCCGAAGCGCGCCGAGGGGGCATAAAGTCCGGTTGTCTGATAACCCCATGACGGGTCATAGGGATGTTCGGAGATCGGCAGGAACTCGATGTGGGTGAAGCCGGTCTCGACAGCATAGGGGATAAGCTGGTTGGCGAGTTCGTCCCATGACAGGAAGCTGCCATCATCGTGCTGCTGCCACGAACCGGCATGGACCTCGTAGATCGATATGGCTTCCCGCCGCGGATCGGCCTTTCGCCAGTAAGCGCGATGCGCTTCGTCCCCCCATTCATGCGCCGGCGGCACCGCCGTCACTGAGGCTGTGGCCGGGCGCAGTTCAGACTTGAAGGCGAACGGATCGGCCTTGAGCGGCAGGCGCACGCCGTCGGGGGCAATGATCTCGTATTTGTAGGGGTGGCCGGCGCCGATATCGGGAATGAACAGCTCCCAGATGCCGGTGTCGCGGCGGTCGCGCATCGTATGGCGGCGGCCGTCCCATTCGTTGAAGTCGCCGACCACGGAGACGCGCCTTGCATTGGGCGCCCAGACGGCGAAATGGACGCCCGACGCGCCTTCATGGTCGAGGAGATGGGCGCCGAGCTTGTCGAACAGCCTGAGGTGCGACCCTTGCGCGATATAGTAGTCGTCCATCGGGCCGAGCACCGGGCCGAAGGAATAGGGATCGGTCAGCCACCAGTCGCCGCCGGCATTTTTGGCGTGATAGCGCAGCGGCTGACGCTTCTTGATCGACAGTCTGCCTTCGAAGAAACCGGCGTCGTCGCGCCGCGTGAGTTCGCCGGCGTTCTTGCCGGCCAGCGTGTATGCGGTGACGAACTCGGCATTGGGGACGAAGCAGCGGGCAACCAGGCTCTTGCCGGCATCATGCACGCCCAGGATTGCAAAAGGATCGCCATGCGTGCCTGCAACAATTGCGGCGACATCGCCGGCTGACGCCAGCCCGTCCGACCCGCTCGTCGTCGCGGTCGCGCGCGGTTTCTTCATCAGGCGGTGTCCCTCCCTGGGAACCAGTTCTTGTGCACAAGACCCGTTGCTCGTGGCCTCATGCAATCATATCAGGCGGGCACGTTCCAGATTTCTTTCGCATATTGGCGGATCGTGCGATCGGAAGAGAACCAGCCGACGCGGGCAACGTTGCGGATAGCGCGCGCGTACCAATCGGGGCTGTTGCGCCAGACGGCGTCGACATCGCGCTGGGCGGCGGCATAGGCGTCGAAATCCGCCGCCACCATGAACCAGTCGCTGTTGTAAAGACCGTCGACCAGCTCGCGGTAGCGATCCGGCTGGTCGGGCGAGAACACGCCCGACGATACTGCGGCAACAGCCTGCGCCAATTCAGGGGAGCCCTCGATCACGGCGCGCGGGTTGTAGCCATTGCTGCGCCGCTCGGCGACTTCCGCCGTGCTCAGGCCGAAGATGAAGATGTTGTCGTCGCCGACGCATTCCTTGATCTCGACATTGGCGCCGTCGAGCGTGCCGATGGTCAAGGCGCCGTTCAGCGCGAACTTCATGTTGCCGGTGCCCGACGCCTCCATGCCGGCAGTCGAAATCTGCTCGGACAGGTCGGCGGCCGGCATCATCACCTCGGCCAGGCTGACATTGTAGTTCGGCACGAACACCACTTTCAGCAGCCCGCGCACCGACGGGTCGCTGTTGATGACCTTGGCGACGTCGTTGGCCAGTTTGATGATCAGCTTGGCATTGTGGTAGCTGGGCGCCGCTTTGCCGCCGAAAAATTTGACGCGTGGCATCCAGTCCAGCTCGGGATGCGAGCGGATCTGGTCGTAGAGCGCGATAGCTTCCAGGATGTTGAGCAACTGGCGCTTGTATTCGTGGATGCGCTTGACCTGGATGTCGAACAGCGCCGACGGGTCGAGCTTGATGCCGAGCCGGTCGGCGACCAGTTTGGCGAGCTTGACCTTGTTGGAGCGCTTGACGGCGGCGAACTTGTCGCGGAAGGCGGAGTCACCGGCAAAGGCTTCGAGCCCCTTGATGGCGTCGATGTCGTCGAGGAAACGGTCCCCGATCGCCGCGCGGGTGAGCGCGGTGAGGCCTGGATTGCACTGGATCAGCCAGCGCCGTGGCGTGATGCCGTTGGTCTTGTTGTTGATGCGATCGGGATAGAGCTTGTGGAGATCGGCAAACACCGTCTCCTTCATCAGTTCGGTGTGCAACGCCGACACGCCATTGATCGAGTGCGAGCCGACAAAGGCCAGGTTACCCATGCGCACGCGGCGGTCGCCATTTTCCTGGATCAGCGAGATGTGGCTGATCTGCTCATTGGAAAACTGGTTGGTGGCGCGGGCCTCAAGCAAAACCTGCGCATTGATGGCGTAGACGATCTGCATGTGGCGCGGCAAAAGCCGCTCGAACAGCGGCACCGGCCAGCTTTCCAGCGCCTCTGGCAGCAGCGTGTGGTTGGTGTAGCCGAAGGTGCGCTTGGTAATATCCCAGGCCTGGTCGAAATCCATGCCATGGACGTCCATCAGCAGGCGCATCAGCTCCGGCACGGCGATCGCCGGATGGGTGTCATTGAGATGGATCGCCGCCTTGTCGGGCAGCGAGGCGAGATCGCCATACTGGCTGAGATGGCGCTGGACGATGTCCTGCAGCGACGCGGTGGAGAAGAAATATTCCTGCCGCAGCCGCAGTTCCTGGCCGGCCTTGTGGGAATCGGCGGGGTAAAGCACGCGCGACAAGGCATCGGCCTTGTTGCTTTCGGCCAGCGCGCCGATGTGGTCGCCGGCGTTGAACTTGTCGAGCAGGATCGGATCGACCGGCATGCCGGACCAAAGCCGCAGCGTGTTGACGCGGTTGGCGCGCCAGCCAACCACCGGCGTGTCGTAGGCGACGGCCTGGACATGCTCGGTCGGCTTCCAGACGTGACGCTCGAGCCGGCCATCCTTGGAGGTGATCGATTCCACCGAGCCGCCGAAGCCGACCTCGAAGGCACGCTCCCGCCGCTCAAACTCCCAAGGGTTGCCGTGGTCGAGCCAGGTTTCGGGCAGTTCGACCTGCCAGCCATCATGGATCTCCTGGCGGAACATGCCGTTGGCGTAGCGAATGCCATAGCCATGCGCGGGAATGTCGACGGTCGCCATGCTTTCCATGAAGCAGGCGGCGAGCCGGCCGAGACCGCCATTGCCGAGCGCCGCATCCGGTTCGAGCCCGGCGATGAGGTCGAGGTCGACGCCCAGCGACTTGAGCGCTTCTCGCATATTGTCCATCAGGCCTAGATTGGAGAAGGCATCGCGCATCAGCCGGCCGATGAGGAATTCGAGCGACAGGTAATAGACGCGCTTTTCCTGCTGGGCGTAGGCCTCCTGCGTCGCCTGCATCCAGTGATCGACGATGCGGTCGCGCACGACCTTGATCGAGGCGGTCAGCCAATCATATTGCGTAGCAACGGACGTGCCTTTGCCGACCCGGTATTTGAGAGCCAGCAAGACTTCGTCGGCCAGCGTCTTGGGATCGGGTATTTCGAGATCGGGGGCTTTGGCTGTCATTGTTCGCGTCATACTGCCTCTCGTGATCGTGCTGCGATCATACCGGCTTTCGCTCTCAGTCCCAGCCTATCCTAGTGCATCGCAACATACGTTCAATCGATTTAGACCAGCATGCCGCCAGTTCCCCTGCGGCAATTTATCCGTCGAGCGGATCAGGCAGCGAGTGCAGCCTCCGGCGGAACCTTCGCTCCCGTCATGAAGGCGACGGCGTCGGACATGGTATATTGCTTGGGATCGATGACGCAGAGGCGACGTCCCAGCCGATGGATATGGATACGGTCGGCCACTTCGAAGACATGCGGCATGTTGTGCGAGATCAGCACGATCGGCAGGCCTCTTTTCTTGACATCGAGGATCAGTTCCAGCACGCGGCGGCTCTCCTTGACGCCGAGTGCCGCGGTCGGCTCGTCCATGATCACCACGCGGCTGCCGAAAGCGGCGGCGCGCGCCACCGCCACGCCCTGACGCTGGCCGCCCGACAGCGTTTCCACCGCCTGGCTGATGTTCTGGATGGTCATCAGGCCAAGCTCGGTCAGCTTGTCGCGGGCGCGCTTTTCCATTGCCGGCCGGTCCAGCATGCGAAGCCAGTCGCCGAGGAAGCCGGGTTTGCGGATCTCGCGGCCGAGGAACATGTTGTCGGCGATCGACAGGGCCGGCGACAAAGCCAGGTTTTGGTAGACCGTCTCGATGCCCGCCTCGCGCGCCTCCATGGGCGATTTGAAAGCGACAGCTTTGCCTTCAAGACGG
The DNA here is from genome assembly GCF_040323255.1 of Mesorhizobium sp. M0052. Classification (NCBI taxonomy): domain Bacteria; kingdom Pseudomonadati; phylum Pseudomonadota; class Alphaproteobacteria; order Hyphomicrobiales; family Phyllobacteriaceae; genus Mesorhizobium; species Mesorhizobium sp. M0052. The sequence goes on from NZ_JAMYUS010000019.1 coordinate 15,915, forward strand.
ATCTCGCCTTCGTCGGGCACGGCGGCGCCGGAAATCGCCTTGATCAGCGATGATTTGCCGGCGCCATTGTCTCCGATGACGGCCAGGATTTCGCCGGGGTAGAGGTCGAAGTCGGCATTGTCGAGGGCGGTGACACGGCCATAGCGCTTGATCAGGCCGCGCGCGGTGAGGATGGGTTCCACGGTCATGCCGAAACCTTTCTGATCCATTGGTCGATCGCCACGGCGCCGATGATCAGCACACCGGTGAGCAGCACCTTCCATTGCGGATCGGCGCCCAGCATGTTGAGGCCCATCGAGACGACGCCGACGATCATCGCGCCGAAAAGCGTGCCCAGAATTGAGCCGCGCCCGCCGAACAGTGAAATGCCGCCGATCACCGTCGCGGTTATCGCCTGCAGGTTGTAGTCGGTGACGGCGGCTGACGGCGAGATCGAGCCGTTGCGGCCGATGGACACCCAGGCAGCGAAAGCGGCGATCAACCCGGCAAGGGTGTAGACCGTCATCAACACCTTCTTGGTCTGGATGCCAGACAGCTTCGCCGCCTCCTGATCATCGCCAACGGCGTAGACATGGCGGCCCCAGGCGGTGTGATTGAGCACGTACCAGAGGATCAAAACGAGCACGACCGTGGCGATGACGCCCAGTGTCAGCACCGCCGTGCCAATCTTGAAACTCAGGGCAAAGAGATGCAGCAGCGGCGCCTGGGCGTCGACGTCGGTATCGCGGATCGTCTCATTGGCCGAATAGATGAAGTTCGTCGCCATGACGATGTTCCAGGTGCCGAGCGTGACGATGAACGGCGGCAGCTTCATGTAGGCGACCAGCAAGCCGTTGAGCAGGCCGCAGGCTGCGCCGGCGGCAAGCCCGATGGGCACTGCGAGCACGGCCGGCATGCCGTAGCTGACCGCGCAATTGCCCATGATCACGGCCGAAATCACCATGATCACGCCGATCGACAGGTCGATGCCGGCGGTCAGGATGACCAGTGTCTGCGCGGCACCGAGGATGCCGACGATGGCGATCTGCTGCAGGATCAGCGTCAGCGTATAGGATGAGAAGAAACGCCCGCCAATGGCGATGCCGAAAATGACGATCGACAAGACCAGCACAATCAGCGGCACGGCCGCCGGCGTGGAGTGCAGGAAATGCTGGATCCGCTTGACGGCCGATTTGTGCTCGTCAAAGGCGGCAACGCTTGTGTCGCTGCTCGAGAGAACCTTCTCGAATTCCTGTGCTTGAGCCATGTTTCCTCCCCTGGGCTTCAGCTCCATGCCGATACCCGCTCGCGCCTGTCCGGTCAGCTGCCGGGGTTATTCGCGTGACGCATCGTCCACCCGAAGCGGCCGGGGATCAAGCCCCCGGCCGTCAGCTTGCCGCTGGCTGTCAGGCAGCCATCAGCCCCAGCACTTGGCGAGGCCTTCCTTGGTGTCGATCGACTTCACGCCATTGGCCGGCTTGTCGGTGACGAGGTTGACGCCGGTGTCGAAGAAGTTCTTGCCTTCGGTCGGCTTCGGCTTGGCGCCGTCCTTGGCGAAGGCGGCGATCGCCTCGATGCCGAGTGCCGCCATCTGCAGCGGGTATTGCTGCGAGGTGGCGCCAATGACGCCTTCGGTCACCGACTTCACGCCGGGGCAGCCGCCATCGACCGAGACGATCAGCACCTGGCTTTCGAGACCGACCGCCTTGAGCGCCTGGTAGGCGCCGACAGCGGCGGGCTCGTTGATGGTGTGGATGACGGTGATGGAGTTGTCCTTCTGCAGAAGGTTTTCCATCGCCTTGCGGCCGCCTTCTTCATTGCCGTTGGTGACGTCGTGGCCGACGATGCGGGCATCGTCCTCATCGCCGATCTTGTTGGGATCCTTCACGTCGATGCCGAAGCCCATCATGAAGCCCTGGTCGCGCAGCACATCCACGGTCGGCTGTGAGGGGGTCAGGTCGAGGAAGCCGATCTTGGCGTCCTTGGCCTTGTCGCCGAGGGTCGCGGCTGCCCAGGCGCCGATCAGCTTGCCGGCTTCCAGATTGTCCGTCGCGAAGGTCGCGTCGGCGGCATCGATCGGGTCCAGCGGGGTATCGAGCGCGATCACCAGCAGGCCGGCGTCACGCGCCTTCTTCACCGTCGGCACGATGCCCTTGGTGTCGGACGCGGTGATGAGGATGCCCTTGGCGCCGTCGGCGATGCAGCTTTCGATCGCCGCCACCTGGCTCTCGCTATCGCCGTCGATCTTGCCGGCATAGGTCTTGAGGTCGACGCCAAGTTCCTTGGCCTTGGCGGTCGCGCCCTCCTTCATCTTGACGAAGAAGGGGTTGGTGTCGGTCTTGGTGATCAGGCAGGCGCCGACGCCGGCGGCCGATGCTGTCGAAGCAAACGCCATCAGGCCGAGGCCCGCCGCGGCGAACACGGTGGACTTCAATAAAGCTTTGGTCACGATCTTCCTCCCATGGAACCATGCGGATGCCGCCAACCGGCATCTCGAGCGCATCCACTGAAGTTCTCCCAGTGTGGACGCGCCCTCAAATGACACCAGCGGGAGCCGCCTGTCAATAATTAAATCACTCTTATTTATTATTGACAGCTTTGCGCGGTTCACTCATTCTGCCGCAAAAGCAGTAAGAATAAACCAAGGGAAGGAACAAGGGTGGAGACCGGCATTGCGAGGCACGGTTCGCCCGAGGCGGCCGCCAGCCGTCTCCACCGTGGCACCAACCAGAGCGGCATGCGCGACCACAATGAGCGGCTGGTGCTGTCGTTGGTTCGCCAGCACGGCAGCTTGGCCAAATCAGACATTGCGCGCATGACCGGGCTTTCAGCGCAGACCGTCTCGGTCATCATGCGCGAACTGGAGGAAGACAGCCTGCTGCTGCGCCAGGCGCCGTTGCGCGGCAAGATCGGCCAGCCCTCCATCCCGATGGCGCTGAACCCCGAAGGCGCCTTCTTCATCGGCCTCAAGATCGGCCGCCGCAGCGCCGAACTGGTGCTGATCGATTTCCTCGGAACTGTGCGTTCCATGCTGCAGCACTCCTACCGCTATCCGGCGCCGCGCGAGACGGTTGAGTTCGTCACCGAAGGCATGAAGACGATGCGCGCCGAACTGACACCTGCGCAGGACAAGCGCATTGCCGGGCTCGGCATCGCCATGCCGTTCGAACTGTGGAACTGGGCCGACACCGCCGGCGCGCCGCGCGACATCATGGACGAATGGCGCCATCGCGACATCCGTGCCGACATCCAGTCGCAATGCGAATTCCCGGTCTATCTGCAGAATGACGCCACCTCCGCCTGCGGCGCCGAACTGGTGTTCGGCCAGACCGGCGGGGCGCGCGACTTCGTCTATTTCTATATCGGCGCCTTTGCCGGCGGCGGCATCGTGCTCAACGGCCGGCTGTTCGGCGGGCCAACCGGAAATGCCGGGGCGCTGGGTTCGATGCCGGTGCCGGGACCAGACGGCAAGCCTACGCAGCTCATCGACGTCGCCTCGATCGCCATGCTGGAAAAGGCGCTTAACGCACGCGGCGTCGAGGCTTCGCATCTGTGGACGTCGCCTGAGGATTGGGGCGAGATCGGTCACGAGCTCGACGACTGGATCGCCAATGCCGCTCAGGCGCTGGCCTATGCCATCGTATCGGCGTCATCGGTGATCGATTTCGAGGCCGCGGTGATCGACGGCTGGATGCCGCTCGCTGTCCGGCGCCGGCTCGTCGATGCGATCAGGCAGGCGATCGGTACGATCGATGGCGAAGGGCTGAAGCTTCCGGTGGTGCGCGAAGGCACCGTCGGCATCCATGCCCGCGCGCTGGGCGGCGCCAGCCTGCCGCTGTCCGAACGCTTCCTCATCGGTTCGACCACCATTTCCCGGAGCACCTGAATGCTGATCGGTATTCCGTCGCTGCTCGGTCCGGAGCTTCTGGCGACATTGCGCGCCATGGGCCATGGCGACGAGATCGCGCTTGTCGACGGCAACTATCCGGCGGAAGAACAGGCAAACCGGCTGATCCGCGCCGACGGTCTTCACCTCATACCGGTGCTTGACGCCATTTTGAGCGTGCTGCCGGTGGATGATTTCGTGCCGGAAGCGCTGTTTCGTGCCTCGGTAAAAGGCGATCCCTCGGTCGCCGATCCCGTCCACCTCGAGATCGAGGCGATCTGCACCAGGCGCGCGCCGGGCCGCAAGGTGGTTGCGCTGGCGGGCGCCGACTTCTATGCACGCGTCCGGTCGGCATATGCGATCGTCGCCACCAGCGAACCCCGGCTCTATGCCAACATCATCATCCGCAAGGGCGTGATCTATCCGCCGGAGAACAAGAAATCATGATCCTCTGCTGCGGCGAAGCCCTGATCGACATGCTGCCGCGCACCACGACACAGGGAGAGCCGGCCTTTGCGCCCTATGTCGGCGGCGCGGTGTTCAACACGGCGATCGCGCTTGGCCGCCTCGGCGCGCCCGCCGGCTTCTTTTCCGGCCTGTCGTCGGATCTGTTCGGCGGCCAGTTCCGCGAGGCGCTCGGCGCAAGCAAGGTCAGCTCCACCTATGCGCACACCTCCCCTCGCCCGACCACGCTCGCCTTCGTGCGGCTCACCAACGGCCAGGCGACCTACACTTTCTACGACGAAAACACCGCCGGGCGCATGCTGACGACAGAGGATCTGCCGAAACTGGGCGCCGAGATCGAAGCCATGCTGTTTGGCGCCATCAGCCTGATTTCGGACCCGGCGGGTGCTGCCTACGAAGAATTCATGAAACGCGAGCACGAACGCCGCGTCATGATGCTCGACCCCAACATCCGGCCGAACTTCATCCCCGACAAAGCCAAGCACCTCCGGCGCATCCGCTCGATGATGGCGATGGCCGACATCGTGAAGCTATCGGATGAGGATCTGCACTGGTTCGGCGAGGCCGGCTCGCATGAGGACGTCATCCGCAACTGGCTGGATCGCGGCCCGAAGCTGATCGTCGTTACCCACGGCAGCGAAGGTGCCGTCGGCTACAGCAGGGAACACAAGGTCACGGTGATGCCGCATAAGGTGGAGGTGGTCGACACGGTCGGCGCCGGCGACACTTTCAATGCCGGCATTCTGGCCTCGCTGCACGAGCAAGGCCTGCTCACCAAGGCCGGGATCGGCGGCCTTTCGGAGGACGCCATCCGTCAGGCGCTGGCGCTCGGCGCCAAAGCGGCGGCGGTGACCGTGTCGCGGGCCGGCGCCAACCCGCCCTGGCGGCACGAAATCGCCTGATCCACGCTTAGTCCGCCGCCAGCCGCTGCAAGCAGCCGATCACTTTATGTTTCCGCGAGCCGGAAAGACGCACTGAATCAGCCGGATTAATAGGCGGCGAAGCCCGGATTTCCGGCATCTTGCGGCAATGCAGGGAAAGCCTGAAGTAACAGGCTGCGACACCTAGACAACCCGTCCCGCGGCCGGTCCGGCTTTCTAGACCGGCCCAACTCTGGTACCAGCGGCCCGGTTAAGTTGTTGTTTCTGTGCGTGTCATTGTCCCCGGGGCAGCCCGCACCACACCGTTTTGAGGCCGACATGCAGTTCATCGATCTTGGCGCGCAGCGCGAACGTATCCGCGACCGGCTGAAGGCCGCGATCGACAATGTCGTCGAGGAAGGCCGCTATATCCTCGGACCGCAAGTCACCGAATTCGAAAACAAGCTCGCAGCCTATATCGGCACCAAGCATGTCGTGGCCTGCGCCAACGGCACCGACGCGCTGCTGTTGCCGCTGTTTGCCGCCGGTATCGGCCCCGGCGACGCGGTGTTCGTGCCGAGCTTCACCTTTGCCGCGACGGCGGAAGTGGTGGCGCTTGCCAAGGCCGAACCGGTTTTCGTCGATGTGGACGCCGAGACCTACAACATCGACATCGCCAGCCTCGAGGCGGCGATCGCCATGATCAAGAAGGAAGGCCGGCTGAAGCCGAAGGCGATTATTCCCGTCGACCTGTTCGGGCTTGCCGCCGACTACGAGGCGATCATGGCGATTGCCAAGCGCGAAGGGCTGCTGGTGATCGAGGATGCGGCGCAGTCGATCGGCGGTTCGGCCGACGGCACAATGTGCGGCGCCTTCGGCCATGTCGGCTCGACCAGCTTTTATCCGGCCAAGCCGCTGGGCTGCTACGGCGATGGCGGCGCGATGTTCACCAATGACGACGCGCTGGCCGACCAGCTGCGCTCGTTTGCGTTCCACGGTAAGGGCGAGACGCAGTATGACAATGTCCGCGTCGGCATCAATTCACGCCTCGACACGATCCAGGCGGCGATCCTGATCGAGAAACTCGCCATCCTCGAAGACGAGATGGTCGCCCGCCAGGTGGTGGCCAAGCGCTACGCCGAAGGTCTCGGCGACATCGTCAAGACGTCACGCAATCTGGGCGGTGGCCGCTCGGCCTGGGCGCAATACGCCATCGAGACGCCGAAGCGCGACGGGTTGAGGGCGCATCTCGGCGAAAAGGGCATCCCTTCGGTGATCTATTATGTGAAGCCGCTGCACGAGCAGGTCGCCTATCGCGACTATCCGCGCACGCCGACCGGGCTTGCGGTTTCGGAGGAACTGCCGAAGCGCATCCTGTGCCTGCCGATGCATCCCTATCTCAGCGAAGCCGACCAGGACCGCATCATCGAGACGATCCGCAACTACATTGGCTCGAACTCGGCGCATGTAGCGGCGGCGTAAGTTACGCCGCGTCCGCCGCCTTCCCGCTCGCAATAAAATGCGGGTTGGCGAAATCCTCGTCGTCGCTCTGTTTGCGCTTGCCATAGGTGAGCGGCTCGCCGTCCAGCGTGCGCGTCATGCCGCCGGCGGCGCGCAGTACGGCGTCGCCGGCCGCCGTGTCCCATTCCATGGTGCGGCCGAAGCGCGGATAGATGTCGGCTTCGGCTGCGGCGAGCAGGCAGAATTTCAGCGATGAGCCGACCGAGACGATCTCGGCGGCGCCGAGATCCTTGATGAAGGCTTCGGTCTCCGGGGTGTTGTGCGAGCGGCTGGCAACGACCGCCAGCGGCGTGACCGCCCTCCTAACCGAAATCCGCCGGCGGCCGACGATACGGAAGTCGCCATCGACCTCGATTGCTTCGGCCCAGCCCGGCCGTCCAGAGAAGAACCGCCCGCTGCACGGTGCGAAGACGACGCCGATCTCCGGCGCGCCGTGCCGGACAAGCGCGATGTTGACGGTGAAATCGGTCCGGCGGTTGACGAATTCCTTCGTTCCATCGAGCGGATCGATCAGGAAGAAGGCGCCATCCAGATCGGGCGGCACAATGCCTTCGGCGACCTCTTCCTCGGCCACGCAGGGAATATCGGGATAGGCCGCACGCAGGCCGGCGAGGATGATCGTCTCGCTCTCGCGGTCGGCTTCCGTGACCGGCGAGGAGTCCGACTTGCTGTCGACCGCGCAGCCGGCCTTGAAGACCCGCATCACCTCGCGTCCGGCTTCGAGCGCCAGGCGCTCGAACACGTCGAGCATCACTTCGTCGTCAGATGCCGCCGCCGCTGTCATATTGGTCTTCGGCAATGTCGCGCTCATTCAGCCAGTGTTCCAGAGCCTCTACCATCTCCTCGGCCGTCTTGCCGAGTGTCTTGAGATGGATTTCGGGATTTTCGGGAGCTTCATACGGGGAATCGACGCCGGTGAAGTTCTTGATCTCGCCATTCAGCGCCCGTGCGTAAAGGCCTTTCGGGTCGCGTCGGGCGCATTCCTCGAACGGCGTATCGACGAACACTTCGACGAACTCGCCGTCGGCCATCAACTCCCTGGCCATGCGCCGCTCGGCGCTGAAGGGGGAAATGAAGGAGACGATGACGATCAGCCCGGCATCGGCCATCAGCTTTGCCACTTCGGCGACACGGCGGATGTTTTCGACCCGATCGGCGTCGGTGAAGCCGAGATCGCGGTTGAGGCCGTGGCGGACATTGTCGCCGTCGAGAATGTAGGTGTGACGCCCCGAAGCGAACAGCTTCTTCTCAAGCAGATTGGCGATGGTCGACTTGCCCGAGCCGGAAAGACCGGTGAACCAGAATACGGCGGGGCGCTGGCTCTTGAGGTCGGAGCGGCCGCGCTTGCCGACATCGAGCGACTGCCAATGGATGTTTTCGGCGCGGCGCAAGGAATGCAGGATCATGCCGGCGCCGACCGTGGCATTGGTGATGCGGTCGATCAGGATGAAGGCGCCGGTATCGCGGTTGTCGGCGAAGGTGTCGAAGGCGATCGGCGCCCGGGTCGAGATATTGCAGATGCCGACTTCGTTCATCTCGAGCGACTTCGCCGCCTCGCGAGCGAAGTCGTTGACGTTGACGCGGTATTTCAGGTCGGTGACGGTGGCGCTGGTCTGGTCGGTCTCGGTGCGCAATATATAGGAGCGTCCCGGCAGCAGCGCTGCCTCGTCGAACCAGACGATGTTGGCGGCGAACTGGTCGGCGACCTGCGGCCGTGCCGCCGGCGACACCAGCATGTTGCCTCTGGAGACCTCGACCTCGTCATCGAGCACAAGGGTGATGGCCTGGCCGGCCACCGCCTGGGCAAGATCGCCGCCTTGCGCGACGATGCGCTTGACCCGCGAGGCCTTGCCGGATTTGGCGACCACCACCTCGTCGCCCTGCGCGACGGAGCCGGACGCGATGGTGCCGGCAAAGCCGCGGAAGTCGAGATTGGGCCGGTTGACATACTGCACCGGAAACCGGAACGGCAGTTCGACCGCGGCCTCGTCGACCGATATGGTTTCGAGATGCTCGATCAGCGACGGGCCGGAATACCACGCCGTCTTGCCGGAGCGGCTGGTGACATTGTCGCCATAGCGGGCCGACATCGGGATCGGCACGATCGTCTGGAAGCCGAGCTCGTGCGAGAACTGCCGGTAATCCTCGACGATACGGTCGAACACCGCCTGGTCGAAATCGACGAGGTCGATCTTGTTGACGGCAAGCACGATATGGCGGATGCCGAGCAGCGAAGCGATGATCGAGTGGCGCCGGGTCTGGCGCAGCACACCCTGGCGCGCATCGATCAGCACGATGGCGAGATCGGCAGTCGATGCGCCGGTCGCCATGTTGCGGGTGTACTGTTCATGGCCGGGGGTGTCGGCGACGATGAACTTGCGCTTGGGCGTGGCGAAGAAGCGGTAGGCGACGTCGATGGTGATGCCTTGCTCGCGCTCGGCCTCGAGGCCGTCGACCAGAAGCGCGAAGTCGATGTCGTTGCCAGTGGTGCCGTGCTTGCGGGAATCGCGCTCGAGTGCGGCGAGCTGGTCCTCGAAGATCTGCTTTGTGTCGGACAGAAGACGGCCGATCAGCGTCGACTTGCCGTCGTCGACCGAGCCGCAGGTGAGGAAGCGCAGCAGCGACTTCTTCTCCTGCGCCGCCATGTATTCGCGCACGCCGTCGGTGGGAGCGAGGCTCTTGGCCAGGATATGGCGCATGCTCAGAAATATCCCTCGCGCTTCTTCTTTTCCATCGAGCCGGCTTCATCGCGGTCGATGAGGCGGCCCTGGCGCTCGGAGGTGCGCGCCGTCAGCATCTCGCCGACGATGGCTTCGAGCGTGTCGGCGTCGGATTCGATGGCGCCGGTCAGCGGATAACAGCCGAGCGTGCGGAAACGCACCAGACGGTTCTCCATCGTCTCACCGGGGCGCAATTGCATGCGATCGTCATCCTTCATGATCAGCATGCCGTCGCGTTCGACCACCGGCCGCTCCTTGGCGAAATAGAGCGGCACGATCGGGATGTTTTCCTGCAGAATGTACTGCCAGATATCGAGCTCGGTCCAGTTCGACAGCGGAAACACGCGGATCGATTCGCCCGGCGCGATGCGGGTGTTGAAGATCTTCCACATCTCCGGCCGCTGGTTCTTCGGGTCCCAGACATGCTGGGCGTTGCGGAAGGAAAAGATGCGCTCCTTGGCGCGCGACTTCTCCTCGTCGCGCCGAGCCCCGCCGAAGGCAGCGTCAAAGCCGTATTTGTCGAGCGCCTGGCGCAACGCCACCGTCTTCATGACATGGGTGTGGGTGTTCGAGCCATGGTCAAAGGGGTTGATACCGTCGCGCACGCCGTCTTCATTGACGTGGACCAGCAGGTCGAAGCCGAGCTTCTGCGCCATCTGGTCGCGAAAGGCGATCATCTCGCGGAACTTCCAGGTGGTGTCGACATGCAGGAAGGGGAAAGGCGGCTTGGCCGGATAGAATGCCTTCATCGCCAGATGCATCAGCACGGAGGAATCCTTGCCGACGGAATAGAGCATCACCGGCTTGGAGAAGGAGGCGGCAACCTCACGGAAGATGTGGATGGACTCGGCCTCGAGCCGCTGCAGGTGCGTAAGCGCGATGTTCATGGACTGTGAGCGTTCTCTCGTGCAATCCAGACCTTGCATCAGATGGATCGGGCGTCCTTTTCAGCCGCCCGGTTCAAGCTTCACTGCTGGACACTATCGGTTCGTGCCGGCGTTCTAGCAGATCGCCACCTGATATAACAACGCTGGAAAGGCCGGCGGCCACACCGATCGGCAACGAATTTTCCATGAAAAGCCTAGAATCCGAAAATTCCTGCCCGACGGAGCGATAGCATTCAAAGGCCGGGAAAAATCTTGCCTGGACCGAAAGAAACGCCGGCCCGACCTCGTCGCACTTTCGAAAACCGCACCCAGCCGCTATACCGGCTCCTGAACCTGCGCCGGGCGGCATGCCGCAAATGCCGCCGCCAAACATTGTCCGTCGCCACGCGACCCAGCGCATTGTGAACCAGAGCATTGACCCCGATCTCCGCCATCAAGCAGCACGTTTCGCCGTCACGGATCAACGTCACCTTCTCCATTTTGTGCTTCTTTTTCCCGCCGGTACTGGGATCGGCGGTCAGCTTTTTGTTCAATGGCGGCGGCCTGTGGTCGGTGCTTCTGCTTGCGCTGAAAAGACGGCGTTTCAACATCGACCGGCCGATGACCGCGATGACGGTGGCCATCTATGCCTATTGCGCAGCCAGCGTGCTCGCCTCCATCGTCAACAATTCGATCGCCAGGGATGCGCCGCATCTGGCAGGGCTGATCACCTTCCTGTTTTTCCCTGTCTCATACGCGACCTGGAGCATTACCGAGAAAACCACGCTGACGCGCATCGTCGTGCTGGCGAGCGCCGCCGCCTGTTTTGGCGCCCTGCTGCTGGCGGTCGTGCAATATCACGGGCTGGGCATACGGGCCGAAGGCGGCGCCGGCAATCCGATCGTGTTCGCGACCGTCTGCTGCCTCAGCATGATGATGTGCCTGGCAGGCGCCTTGTCGGGTGTCGAAAAGAACAGGGCGTTGCTGGCCTGCGCGACACTGGCCGGCGCGGTCGCCATTGTCTATTCGGGGTCGCGGATCATCTGGCTGGCGATGCTGGTGGCCGGCATCGCGGTCCTGCTGATCAACCGTCGCAAGCTCAACAACAGAAACGCCATTCGGCTTTTGCTGATTGCGGGGGCGACCGGCATCGTCATCGCTGTCATCGGTCTCCCCATCATTTCCGAGCGCGCGGCCTTCCTGTTCAGCGACTGGGATGCGCTCGCCACGAAGGGCGACCACACGACCGCGCTCGGCTTGCGCGCCGCACTTTGGCAGATTGGGCTGAGCGCCTTCCACGACATGCCGATTTTCGGCCACGGCATTGCCGCAAGCCGCGAGCTGATAAAGGATGGGTTCCACAATCAGTTCAACATGCCGTCGACGGGCTTCAGCCATTTTCACAATGGCTTCCTGACTGCATTGGTGGAGGCCGGGCTGCTTGGAGCCGTAACGCTCGCGGCTGTGTTCTTCGTTGCCGCGAGAAACGCGGCCATCGTGCTGCGCACCAGCACGGACGCGATCGAGCGGTTCGGCGCCACGATGATTGTCGTCACTGCGATCACCTACCTCATCGGCGGCCTGACCGGCATCATGGTCGGCCACGACATCCTCGATGCCACACTGATGGTGTTCCTGGTGTCCGGGACATATCTTGCATCGGGCCGGCAACAAATGCTGCCGGAACAACAGGCCCCGGCGCCCCAGGCAAGCCGGCCGTGAAAGTGCTGGTCACAGGCGCGACGGGTTTCATCGGCAGGCAGGTCGTCAACCAGCTGCGCGAAGCCGGGTTCGGGGTGCGCATGGCATCGCGCCACCCGGAACGGCTCGATCCCGTGAGCGATGCGGTTTTGTTGCCGGACTTCGACGCACCGGCTCAGGCATACCAGGCGCTGATGCGAGATATCACCCATGTCGTCCACTGTGCGGCGCTCAACAATGACCGCAAGGCGAGCGAAGCCGACTTCATGGCAGCCAACGCGACACTGACCGCGCAGCTGGCGCGCGCGGCCGCCTCGCGGACAAGCGGGCGCTTCATCTATCTGTCGTCGATCCGGGCAGTAGCCGGTCCCGGTTTCAGCGGAACGATCAGCGATGCGACGCTCCCTGCCCCGCAATGCGCCTACGGGCGCTCGAAACGCGAAGGCGAGATCAAGACACTGGAAGCCTATGCGTCCAGGCCCTCCGATGCCACGGCGCTGCGCCTGCCGCCGGTCTATGGCGAAGGCATGAAGGGAAACCTGCGTGGAATGATGCGGGCTGCCGCCATTGCCTTACCATTGCCCTTAGGCGCTTTCACCGCAGTTCGTTCGCTGATATCGCGCGACGCGGTGGCTGGCGCCGTGGCGCATCTTTTGACTCGTCCCACGCCACCGCGCCCGACCTATGTCCTGGGCGATGCTTCCCCCGTTGCGATGTTCGAAATCTTGACTGCATTCAGGCACGGATACGACGTTCCGACCCGGCTCGTTCCTGTGCCGGCCTGGCCATTCAGGCTGTTCGCCACACTGCTTGGCAGAAAAGCAGCGTACGACGCTTCCATGGCGACACAGATTTGCGACCCGTCACTGCTGATCTCGGAAGGCTGGATGCCGGAAACCGACACGCTCGGCCGGATTGAGGAACTTGCACGACAGGCCCGTCAGGTCCGGTAGATTGTGCCAAGCAGGATTTTGACGTCGAGTCCGATCGAGGCTCCCCTGAGATATTCGGCATCCGTTTCGGCGCAGAGTTTCGGATCCGACATGTCGATGCCTCTCATCTGCGCAAGCCCGGTAATGCCTGGAAGTGCGGCAAGCACACCCAATTGCCTGCGGCGGTCGACCAACTCGGTTTGCGTGGGCAGGCATGGACGCGGCCCGACCAGGCTCATCTCGCCCTTCAGCACGTTCCAGAGCTGCGGCAGCTCGTCGATCTTGAATTTTCGCAGCACCTTACCGGCGGCGGTGACGGAGTTTGCCGGCGCCTGATGCGAGGGCAGAGATGGCGTTCCCACAACCATCGTCCTCAACTTGTGGCAGCGAAACAGCACCCCGTGCTGGCCGACGCGAGTTTGGGAGAGGAGTGCCGGTCCGGGCGACGACAGCCTGATTGCCAGTATGGCAAGCAGGGTGACGGGCGAGGTCAGCGGCAACAGAACCGCCGCCGCGACGAGATCGAAAGCTCGCTTGGGTCCCCTCATGGCCATCTCAGCATGCTCTAGATCCGCCGCCAGATGAAGGCCACATAGAGCCCAAGCGTCCCAGCCAGCGTCTGCCGGTAGACGCCGCTTTTCCTGAGAAGGCGCAGGCGTCGCAAGATACCGCCCTTTCGCGCCCTGATGAACAGGCCGAGACAGGCGGCGGCATCCCTCGTGAGGATGTCGCGATTGACGGCCAGGCCGCTCAGATTGTGATCGGTCCAGACGGCGAACTCGCCCCTGAAGAGGCGCCCCAGCCGCGACAGCCTCGCCTTCCACGACACGTTGGCGCCGACCAGGTTTGCCTCATGCTGGCGGTAGCGCACCAGCGGTCGCGGGTCATAGCGGACAATGCCGCCGGCAGCCGTGACGATCAGATAGGTCCACCAGTCATGGCTGACGAACTCGGTCCTTGCCGATGCCTTTGCCAGCAACTTTCGCGCGGCGCGGTTGATCATCATCGTGTTGCCGCCGGCAATGCTTTGCACAAGCGCATTGCGAAATGCGGGTGGATGCTGGAACAGCGGCGAATACCCTTGCGCTGCTCCGGTTTCGGACATGGTCGCGGTTCTGGAGCAAAACAGCAGCGGCGTTCCGGCGTCGTGCCCTTGCATCCAGGCAATGGCGCTCTCCAGCCTGTCCGGCTCCCAGATGTCGTCCTGGTCGCAGAAGGCGTAGTAGTCGGCCTCGATGCGCGGATCGATGATCATCGCGCGGAAATTGGCGGCAAAGCCTTGGCGAGGACCATTCGACAGGGTCAACCGGCCCTTGGACCAGCGGCTCTGCCAGGCGCCGATAATGGCCGAAGTGCCGTCTGTCGAACCGTCGTCGGAAACCCAGAGGTCGACAACAGGATGCGATTGCGCAGCCAGCGACGCGAGCTGCTCGTCAAGGAAAGCCGCGCCATCTTTCGTGCCCAGCAGCACGGCCACGCGCTGATCTTGTCTGCTCACTGGTTCAAAATCATCTGCAAACGCCTGGGAACGGCCATCGGATCGGTTTCAATAGCCAATCCCGGTCGATCAGGACAGGCTCTTTGTTTTGACGCAATCCCGGACGGAAAACCGCTCCACACTTTTCCTGGAATTGCTCTAACCAGCTTGCCCGACTGTTTTCGCAACGGTTTCCCGGCGTGCGTCACTTGGAGGCTCTTCCGCCTGATAGAGGCCGGCCATGACGGCGAGCGCCGAGGCCTTGTCCTGATCGCGCATGGCCGCCTGCAGCAATGTCAGCGCCTCCTGGACCTTGGGCCATCCCACGACATCGGTCCTGAGGCCGAAGATCTTGGGGATATCCAGCGCGACGATCTCCTCATTGCCGCCATGCAGCACCTCGTGAAGCTTCTCGCCCGGCCTGATCCCGGTGAAACGGATCGGAATGTCGGTGTAGGGGCTTTTGCCGGCCATGCGGATCATGGTTTCAGCGACTTCGAGGATCGGCACCGGCTTGCCCATGTCGAGCATGTAGATGGCGTAGTCGTCCTTGCCCTGGCGCCGCTCGGCGTCGGCCGCCGACATGATGACGAGGTCGACGGCTTCGGCCACCGTCATGAAGTAGCGGGTCATGCGACGATCGGTGATGGTGACCGGACCGCCGGCCTCGATCTGCGCCTGGAAGATGGTGGCGACCGAGCCATTGGAGCCGAAGACATTGCCGAACCGCACGGCGATGAACTTGGTGCCGGAGCGACGGCCGCTAGGCCCGGTGGCATGCGTTTCGTGCAGCGAAGAGACGATCTGCTCGGCGGCGCGTTTCGTCATGCCGAGCACCGAGGTCGGATCGACCGCCTTGTCGCTGGAAATCAGCAGGAACTGCGGCACCCCGCATTTGGCGGCAACCTCGGCGCAGACGAGGGTGCCTAAAATGTTGGTCTGGATCGCCGATTCCCAATTTTCCTCGAGCAGCGGCACATGTTTGAGCGCGGCGGCATGGAAGATGATGTCGGGCTTGAAATCGCTGACGACGCGGGTGATCTGGCGCCGGTCTGTGACATCGACGATGCGGCTCTTGAGCCGGACATGGTCCTTTTCGTCAACCTGCTGGTCGAGCTGGAAAATACCGAACTCCGAGATATCGGCGACCAGAACCGCCTCGGCGCCAAGTTCCAGCGACCGCTTGACCAGGATGCGACCGATTGAGCCGGCGCCGCCGGTGACCAGGACGCGCTTGCCACCGATAAAGCCGCCGATCCGCTCCATATCGGAAGCAACTGTGGGGCGGCGCAGGATGGTTTCCATCTCGACAGCGTCGAGTACCAGCTTTCCGCCTTGGCCGAGCTCCGAAACGCCGGAGAATTGGACGACGGCGATACCGCTGTGACGGGCGACACGGACCAGTTCCGAATATTCCTCGATCTCGCGTTCGGTGCCATTGCCGAAAATCAGCATGTCGAGGCTTTTGGTGCCTCTTGCATATTCTTCGAGGACCTCGACCAGGCGGGGCCGCACGGCCACCACCGGAACGCCCTGTATCTGCGTGCCCAACGGCGCGCCGTTCTCGATGGCCATGATGCCGGCGATGGAATATTCGGCCGGCTCGGCCGTGCGTGTGAAGCGGATGATGACGTCTGCTTCGCCAAGCCTGCCGACGAACAGCGCTTGTTTGATCGCCGCATTGTTTGCGTTGCGGCTCAGGATTCGCCAGCTGGCCCCGTCGCGCAGGAACCGGTAATAGAGCCGAGGCGCCGATATGATGGTGAAGGAGACGAGGAAAAAGACGATGAACTGGCGCTCGTTGAGGCCGGTCACCGGCTGAAACGATCGAACCGCCAGCGAGACGACATAGAGCGTGACGGTCAGGATGGCGCAGCTCTTCAGGATGTTGAAGAAGTCCGGCGTGGAGGCGAAACGCCACACGGTGTTGTAGAGGCCGCAATAGCGAAACAGCATATGGCTGAGAAAAACAATACTTGCCCAGCACGCCAGGCCGGCCGTGGAGAGCGCGTCGAATGAAAGTCTCGACTGAGAAAGCCCCAGACTCAGCGCCACCGCGACCAGGACCATGACCAGATCCTGGATCATTATAATGGCGCGCCGCATCTTCGGCCGAAGTCCCGATACGGCTTGTACGTATGATGTCATTGGGTAGTACTGAACTCCAGGCGCGGGTATATCAATACCGGACAGGCACCGGATGGAACATCATCCGCCACCACTCCAGATTGCAAATTCCAAGTCCCTTGCCCAGCTATCGCAATAGCGCGGAGTCGGGGGTATCGCCAGATGTTTTTGACGAATATGTGATCAAAGGTGAATGCGGCTGTTCCGGACCAATCGCAATTGGCTGAACTGTGGCCTTTCAGGACAATTGTACAGGTCCAAAAGACATTGCTAATGGTTGCGCTCAAGATATTGCTGGGCTTCACTAAGCCGCAATCATTTGCCATACGCTCGTCGCAATGGCTATGAAATGTCCCTCGCCTCATGTGGCCATCGGACATACGAAGCGACCAAGAACGGATTGCGACACCAACAATGATTTTGGCACTGAACGGCGCCCTCGACGATATCAGCAAGGCTATGAGGCTGCATCGGGTCTGGATTGCGCTTGCTCACGAAGATATCGGCGACCAGCACAGACGCACGACACTTGGCCCGCTTTGGCTGCTGGTCAATTACATCGCGTTCGTCGGCACATTCGTTTTCGTGTTCCAGCCTGCCGGTAAGGATGCCGCAGGCTATTCCGCCTATGTCGCAATAGGCCTGATGGTCTGGTTCTACCTGATGGAAATCATCTCCTTGAGTGTTTCCCTCTTCCAGCGTGAGGAGAGCTTCATAGAGGGCACGACCCTGCCCCTGTTTGTGTACGTGATGCGGATGACGGTTCAGTCCGTCATTCGCGTGGGCTATGCGATCGCAGGTTGCATCGTGATTCTGCTCCTGAGCGGCTCGGGACTTACCCCCGCATGGCTATGGTCGCTTGCAGGGCTACTCCTGATCCTGTTCGCCACTCCAGCTGTCATCACGGTCTTCGCCTTCCTCGGCGCATTTTTTCCCGACAGCCAGTTCATCGTCGGCAACATCATGCGAGTCGGGATGTTTTTTACGCCTGTCTTCTGGATCTACAGCGGACAGGACGGCATACAGAAATACGCCTACCACTGGAATCCATTCAGCTATTTCCTGGAAATCGTGCGCGAGCCGATCACGAACGGCGCGTTTCCGATGCACGCATTCGCCGTAACGGCCTATATTTCCTTGTTCATGTGGGCGATTGCATTGTTGCTGCTTGGCCGATATCGCAGGCAAGTTGTTTTCCTGATTTGAGTTTTTTCGATGGTTTCTATCAAGCTGGATAACGTCAGTCTGGTCTACAAACTGCACGAAAAGTTGACGCTTTCCGCGCCGGATCGGCGTATGGGCGGACCAGGCGGCAGGATTGAGAGTTCAGGCAGAAACCAGTTCGTGCAGGCGCTCGACGGCGTCAGTTTCCAGCTCAAGGCCGGCGACCGATTAGGCTTGGTCGGCCCAAATGGAGCGGGCAAGACGACACTACTCAAGGTGCTCTACGGAATCTATGAACCATCCGGAGGGAACATCGCCATAGAAGGCAAGGTCGACGCCCTTTTCAACATCAACATAGGCTTTCGCCGCGAAGCCACAGGCCGCAGGAACATCGTTCTGCGTGGCTTGATCAACGGATGGACAGAAGCCGAGATCGAGGAAAAGATGGAAAGTATCATCGCTTTCAGCGAGCTCGGCGACTTCATCGACCTGCCATTCAAGGCTTACAGCCAGGGCATGGCCGCGCGGCTTGCCTTTTCGGCAGCAACCGCGCTCGATCCCGAAATTCTGCTAATGGACGAATGGATCGGTGCCGGTGATGCCTCTTTTCAAGACAAGGCCCAAAGGCGCATGGACGAATTGGCGGAAAAGGCCGGCATCATCGTTCTGGCAAGCCACAATGAGAGCCTCATCGAAAGAGTGTGCACAAAAAAGCTGACGCTCAAAAGCGGCCGCGTGGAATCGCTAACGGCAGGGCCGGTCAAACACACCGGAACTGAAAAAATTGTCTTGTCATGACAGAAAGTTGCTGGAGTTGGGGTAGGGACGGGCTGGATTAGTTTGATAAAGTAATAAAGGTTTTGCGGCAAAGGTGTTGGAGCGGCATGATTGGGGTTTACGGTGCGAACGGGTTCATTGGCCGTCATTTTGTTCGGCGGTTGGCGGTACAGGGTGTGGCAATTCGTGCCGTATCCAGAAGATTTGACCCAGAATTCCTTCGCTCCTTTGACAAGTCGGTTGACTTTGTTGAAGCCGACCTGCGTGATCCGATCGCAATGGCCTCTTCGCTGCAAGACGTCGACTCTGTTGTGCAATTAATATCGACCTCGAGTCCCGGCCTCAAGAACGACCACGTCATCGCCGATATTCAGGAAAATGTTATTCCCCATGTAGAGTTCCTGCAAACCTGTGTGCGGGCTGGCGTGAGACGCTATTTGTTTCTCTCATCTGGGGGCACGGTTTATGGCCCTGGTGCGCCAATACCTACGCCGGAGACCTGCGCTACCAACCCCATAAATTCACACGGACTGACCAAGCTCATCGTGGAAAAATACATTCAGATGCATGGACATCTCGAAGGGCTGGAATACGTGATCCTGCGGGTCGCCAATCCTTTTGGTCCAGGGCAAGCCTTCCGCAAGGGTCAAGGGCTGATCCCAGCCATCCTAGACCACTGGCAGAAAGGCCTACCCGTCCGAATTTTCGGCGACGGCCAAGCGCGTCGCGACTATATCTACGTTGAGGATGTCATCAACGCGATAGAAAGCGCGCTTGTGCTGCCGAGCACCCCCCGCCTAATCCTGAACATTGGCAGTGGCCAGGTTCGGTCCGTTACCGAGATAATTGCCGCGGTCGAATCAGCAACGGGCCACCGTTTCGAGCGCGAATACGTTGCTGCCAGAAACACTGACGTTGACATTGCCAGTCTGGATGTCTCGCGCGCGCGCTCCGTTCTGGGGTGGGTACCACGAACCGATTTTGACGAGGGCATCGCCAAGACAGTAGCAAGCATGAGCGGTACGGGGCGATAACAATGTCGCTGCGCGCACAGTATTTCGAGAAAGCCCTTGAGAAGAAGACCGGTCTCTAGCCTGCCATTCCATTCCTTGAAGAAGCGATAGGAATTTTTTCATGGGCCTAACCAGAGTAGAAATTGACCAGCCCAGAGATAGGCTTCTACGACATCCAATCGACGCCGTTAACGGTTGGATCGCGAAGCCGTTTGGTACTGAAATTTCCATTGGCTATGAAACCTTGGACGGTCGAACAGGGAAATTTCGATCATCAACGTACCGGAGGGCTGATCTTGACCCTTCTCAGGGCGTTGGCTTCACTTTTTACGTGGATTTCGTACGAAACGAGATACACAAAGCGGGAACGTTGGACCTGATATTCAGGGCTGAGGGCGAGAGGGCAGCCGACGTGGCAGTTGCCGTAACTGATGAGGCGATTGCTTTGGCTAACAGTTGCAGAGCCAATCAAGCTGCCAAGCTTGATATTTTGAAGCAAATCTTGAACCGTGACTTGCAACAATGCGAGGGCTGCGTAGCACCGTCGGCGCTGCCGGAAGGCTGGCCCATTTCGCCACAACTCGAATCTAAAATTGATGCTGTCTCTTCGCATTTCTACGGCGGAATGATTCATGAATTCCTCAAGCGATTGCCTAGTGGAGCCATTGCACTAGATGCTGGGGCTGGCCTGAGAAAGCGCCCGGTTCCAAACGTGATAAACGTAGAGATCTATGACTATCCCAGCACAGACGTCCTTGCGATAGGACAATCTCTACCCTTCAAGGATAACTCGTTCGCGGGGATACTATCACTGGCTGTTCTTGAGCATGTAGATGACCCCTTCCAATGCGCAAGGGAACTGGTACGGGTGCTGAAGCCCGGTGGCAAACTTCTTCTGATGATCCCATTCTTACAGGCGGAGCACGGTTATCCGTCCCATTATTTTAATGCAACTCGATCTGGTGCAACGAAGCTATTTGAGCAGCTCGACGTTGAGAGCCAAACGATCCACCGCTCGAACCATCCAATAAACACATTAAATCAGATACTTCGAGTCTATCATTCGGGACTTGATGCTGGAGTGCGAGAGGAATTTCTGAACATGCCGGTGCGAGAGATTTTCTCGCTGGCTGAACGGTTTGCAAGAGATGAAGATCCCCCTCTTACGCGTCTCTCGCTTGAAAAGCAGTTCGAAATCGCGTGGGGCACAACGACGGTATTTTCAAAAAGAGCGTGAAACGTCCATTAGGCGAGTGCTACGAAACCAAGGATATGCTTCCAAGCGAGGTGCCTCGATGGCGATTTGGTCATGCCTTATCAACGGTTATCCTGAAAAGGCCCGTGTTTGACGCGGCTCCGTCAAACTGTGGATAGATCGCAATCCCATTGATACTTTCCGCGTCAATGGTGATCACGTTCTCGCCGTGGAATAGCTGAATCCTGTCGGTGAGGCCGTCAGTGTAGCCGTCGCCTGTGTTGACACATAGATCGATAAAGGCCGGAGCGCTGCGCCTTACAAACGATAGATATACCCGCTTGTAACCTGCTAGGCCTTCCAACAGGATGTGCGGTTGATCACCATCCTTCTGGATCCAATTGTCGACCAGAGATAGTCCTACATTACACTGGAAGGCCTCAATCGCGTCTTTTGATCCGAAATCGAAACTCTCCGCCTTTGATACCCGGGCCGTCCAGTCTTCCTTCTTGGTTCTGACGTAGCCGCGCTGCGGGTCGGTCATCGCGAGAGCTCGTTCGCGCTCGTCCTCCGATGGCCGCAGATGGAGGAAGGCGCACAACTCATCTAATAAATTCGAGGGCTTCAGCACCGCCCGCTCATAGTTGACGATCATGAGAGGACAATCGATCTCTTGAGTTGCAGAAGCTACCTGCGCCAAGCGTGTTGCCGAAAAGCTGAATGCATCGCGAAAATTTACATCCGATTGCTTCATCTGACTCTCGGCTATCGCGGCCAGATTGCGGAACACAACGATCACGAATGGGTTGCGAAGGTGAGGCAGCAACCGCACGATATACTCGGAAGAGTGGGGCATCTTCCAGCCCCATACATTGTACTTCGCGTCACGATGAGCGACTACCTTCTTGATCGCCTGTAGGTCTTCCGTGATGAATTCTGGATCTTCATGGTTGTTGCCGAGGTTCCGCCCAAGGTTGACCCCAAGCTCCCGCGCTATCCCAGCGACCATCGATGTCCCGCCGCGCTGCACTCCAATGATCACGATTGTCTTGGTATTAGTGTCGAAGCCGGGCTTGACAATCATGTAATGTGGTCTCCGCTGGGAAGGCGGGGCTTCCTAGCGGTGATAGGAAGCATCTTCAAGATCGTTCCCACTCAAATTCCTCTCCACCGAGACCGTGAGCCAAGATGCACAGTTCCACTCAGATTTGTTGCGAGGTCCCAGCGACCCGGCCTCCTGGTGTGAAACAATTCATGCCTCGTGCTTGATCGCTGAGGGGCGCGCATGGACGGCCTCCCTAGATAGGGACTCGAGGAATGCCGCCAACTTGTCTGCCTCGGAATCCCAACTGCCTGCCCTCGCGCGTCTCAAGCCCGCTTCTGCAATCCTAGCTGCTCCGACCGGGTCTTCCAATAGCCTGATCAAGGCTTGTGATATCCCATCCACACTCATATCGCAGTATACAGCCTCCTCATCGGACATGAGCCACTCAGACTGAGGCCCTCTGTTAAGCACTACAGGACAGCCGCAAGCTGCGACTTCAAGCGGGAGCAACGAAAGATTGGTTGCCGAGAGAATTAGGGCGACGTCGCATTGTGAGTACAGGTCCGGCAATTCTCCAATGGAAACCGTGCCTGCATTGAGATGATGAAAAGGAATCTCGTACGCTCCGACATCCCAACCTGCAAAGATCACCGCAACATCCGGAAGCCTCTCACAGACTTTCTTCAGAGCGAGAAGACCCATTTCGAATCCACGTCTCGGGGTGACTGGCCTAGCATAGAAAAGTATATGCCTTACGGAGCCCGAACGTCTTCTTTGCGGATTATAAAGACTGAGGTCACAAGCGAACGAATACGGAAACGTCGTCATTCCATATTCTCGGCTAAGTTTTTCTGCCAACCATGTCCCGGCAGTAATACCTGTCATACCAAGCTTATAGGTATTCTCTGCAAACGAATATTCGCTACCATGCGCATAAAATTCTGGTTCAAAATCTTGAACAAAGTATAATTTATGCTCTGTGTCGCGAAATTTGGAAACCCAATAGGCGGTCTGCCAGCCCGTGGCAACCAGATAATTGCACGGCTCGATTGAGCGAACGCCGAGCGAAATTGTAATCCCGTGATCTCCGAAAGCCTGGTTGAACGCCATTTGCGCTTCTTCCACAGAATTCCATCGATGCGGTTCCATAACCACGACATGCTGGTTGGGGAACCCTCGATCTTTCAGAAGTCGCATCATGCGAACAATATTTATGTGGCCACCTGAAGACGCATTGAAGTCTGGGATTACCCACGTCATCGAGCCGATCGGAGTATTCTCATGGGTGATCCTCAATCCGAAACCCTGCTCCTCCCCCAGAAGAAATTCATAGTGCCCAATAGCGTCTTGTTTGCCCTGAATGACTGGCGGCATCGTTGCAATCACTCGAGAAACAGCCTTGCGTGTCGCGACCCGCCATCCCTCTCGCCGTACAGTCCTTGCAAATTTTGAAAGATTTGATGACAGCATATCCAAAACGACCCCTATCTAGCGTGCAATTGCTTGTCTCTGGACAACGCATTACCGTATTTTCTCGCAAACTTAGAACTATTGGTCCCGATGTAATACCCGACCTGTCGTGCTAAATTATCTAGAGGTTTCTTGAAAGTAGCTACGGGATGAGAAATTACCCAACCATTCTTAAACGCGAGCGCAACATCGCGCGCGCTGGTTCTCAAAGCTTGCCCGAACAAATACCGCACTGTCGGGCACAACTTGTATCCGAACAGCTCTCTGAATGCCTTTGCTTCATCATAACTTCGCTGCACCCTTTGCCATAGAGAGTATTCATGAGAATGGTTCACCAACGAATCCCATGAAAAGGCCTTACGAAAACCGGCTTCAATTACCACCTTTGCCCATAGTTGATCTTCTGCAAAATCAACGTCTGGATAAGGATAATCTTGCCACACAGACTTGCGTAGACAGGATGAATTGTCAGAATAGAAATGAAATACCTGTCGAACGCCCTGCGTTTTCGAATACAATCTCGCGTCGCTGATCCAGACTTTCGGCCAATTTCTTAATCCCAAAAAATGAGTGTCGATCTCCCAAGCCGTGAACGGCGTTGCGTCCTCGTAGGCTGCATGGCGACCGAATACACCAGCAACCTGATCATCCTCCAAGAGCGGTCTCACCAGTTCCTTCAACCAAAAAGAATTGGCGGGACAAGCATCATGTGTTAGGAAAGCGCAGAATTCTCCCCTTGCTTCACGAACGCCAAGGTTCCTTGTCCTTCCGTGCCCAAACGAGCAAGGCTCTATCTCGATTAATTTGAATCTAGGGTCGTTGGTCGGCACCAATTGCTTAGAGCCGTCCTTTGAGCCGGAGTCGATAACAATTACCTCAAATCCCTGTTCGAATTCCTGCTTGGAAACCATCTCGATGACGCGCTTGAATTGCGGCAGTCCGTTCTTCACAGGAATAATCACGGACACTAAAGGCTTCGCTGCTGAAAATACCGGAAGTTTATTGTTTGGATCGGCGCTCATGGTCTCATCCGGTTTTCGAATTGTCGCTCGTCCTATTCCGCGAAACAGGAGAGTTGGAGGTCCGATGTGCACCGGGAGTTAATTTTCGCCCGACCTTTCCAAAGCCAACCAAAAGGCGCTTTGCTGCTCTCATCGGCATGGCTACGCGCCATGAGGTGCTTGCATAAACGGCATCGAGAACGCTACGCAGCCGCTTTTCCTCGGAGCGCGCTTGCTCCCGCTCGGCAAGCAACTGTCCGGCCAGAGCCTCATGAGCCTTGCTCTCGCCCGCCAGCCTCGCGATTTCGGCATCGTGCTGCGCGATCTCATTCGCGATCTCGACATCGCGCTGCGCGATCTCATTGGAGAGCGCCTCTATGCGAGCCATTTGGTGTTCGACCAGTTCCCGGTTGGCTTCAATCTCCTCTTCCATTGTCGCACGACGCAACGACCATGGATTCCCGGTCTCATCGATCGGTATGTTTACCGTACCGTTCAGGGCCAGCATGCTGCCCTCGACAAGTGCAACCCGGCCTTCCACACGACGGGGACCCAGAACATTTTCCTGTGACGGACGTTTGGCGACGATGCAAAGCGAGTTCAAGAACCCGATGGAGTGGATCGAAGCCAGGGAAGTTTCCTCGAACACGGCGTCGTACTTCTGAGAAAACGCGGCCAGCACATCGACACGAAGGTGGTGTAGTCCCCAATGCTCATAGTTGACCACGTCAAGCAGACGTTTGAAAAATGACATGGAGGAAAGAGGATCATATAGGCCGCCCTCATACTTACCCCAGTAACTGCAGTGCAAATCTTCAGCTACGTACAGGCCTCCCACCGCAAGATGAGGGAAGTAGCGGGCGAAAGAGCGTATGATATCCGAGGATCGGTGCGAGCCGTCATCAATAATGATGTCGAATTTTGCGGTCTGGGCGACAATGTCGCGTTCGACGTCGGCGGTGTTGGCATCGCCGACGATAACTGCGATCTTCTCATCATCGAAGGTCAGCTTACCACTGGCCGCATTGATATCGCAGCCTACAATAAGCTCTGCTTGCGGAAAATACTGCCGCCAGATTTCCAGCGAACCGCCGTTCTGAACGCCAATTTCCAGAAGTCGAACAGGCTTGTTTCGGAAATCCGAAAATATATCTTCATATGCGTCCAAATAAATCGACCATTTGTCCGATATTTTTCCGGTATGTTCCTCGTAGATGTTGCGAAGTGACTTATCTCTTCCCTTTGTCGACCTCACGTCCTGCAGTGCGTCAGGTGATGGATACTTGTTCATGTTATCAATGCCAGTTTCGTCTCTCCGCTCAAGAGACGGTGTGCCACCACTTCCGTCGCTTCCGGCCACTCCGGGGACGTCCATCCGAACACGGCAGAGAATTTGGCCGTCGACAGCCGCGAATTGCGAGGGCGACACGCCTTGGTTGGGTAGTCCTTGGTCTTGACGTTACCTACCCGCGCATAAGGACCACCATGAGCGCGGCTGGTCTCCAAAATATGACGGGCAAAGCCGCTCCAGTTGATCCCCCCGGTGCCGGCCAGATGATAGATGCCGTAACCGTCAAACGCCTCGTCGTCGCGCAACATCGCCGCCGCATGCAGGATCGCATCGGCAATATCAAGCGCCGAAGTCGGATTTCCCCATTGGTCGGCGACCACGGCGATCTCGTCGCGGTCGCCGGCCAGCCGCAGCATGGTTTTCACGAAATTCTTGCCGAACGGGCTGTAGACCCAGGCGGTGCGCAGGATCAGATGGCGCGGATTGACGGCGGCCACGGCCAGCTCGCCGGCAAGCTTGGAGGCGCCGTAGACGCCGAGCGGTGCGGTGGCGTCGGTCTCGACATAGGCGCCGTCCTTGGTGCCATCGAAGACGTAGTCGGTCGACAGATGGATTACGGGCACGCCGAGCTTCGCGGCCGCCTCGGCGACCTTGCCGGCGCCGACGGCGTTCACAGCGAAGGCAAGATCGGGCTCGTCCTCGGCCTGGTCGACCGCGGTGTAGGCGGCAGCCGACACCACGATATCCGGCCGCGCTGCCGCGAGTGCGTCGAACACCGTATCGGGCCGCGCCAGATCGAGCACTGGGCGGCCGAGGGTGACGACCTCGATGCCATCGCGCCTCTGCCCGGCCTCCAGCAGGCTGGCAGCGACCTGACCGTCGCGTCCGGTGACAACCAGCCTCACGCCGCGCCCTTCCTGCCTTCAACCTGGCCGCGCGACCGGACTTGCCCCAGCCGCTCGCCGGCGTAGCGCTGCTCGCGGATCGGTCCCCACCACCATTTGTTGTCGAGGAACCAGTCGACGGTCCTTGCAAGGCCGCTGTCGAAACTCTCCGCCGGCGCCCAACCGAGATCCCGGCCGATCTTGGAGGCATCGATTGCATAGCGGCGGTCGTGGCCGGGCCGATCGGTGACGAAGCTGATCAAATCGCGGTAGCTCCTGCCGCCGCTGCGCGGACGCCTGATGTCGAGCAGGCCGCAGATCGTCTCGACGACGCCAAGGTTGGTACGCTCGGAATTGCCGCCGACATTGTAACTTTCGCCGGGCTGGCCCTTTGTGGCGACCAGTTCCAGAGCACGGGCGTGATCCTCGACGAACAGCCAGTCGCGCACATTGGCGCCAGCGCCGTAGACCGGCAGCGGCTTTTCGTCGAGCGCGTTGAGGATGACCAGCGGGATCAGCTTTTCGGGGAAGTGATAAGGCCCGTAATTGTTCGAACAGTTGGAGAGCACGACCGGCAGGCCGTACGTCTCGTGCCAGGCCCGCACCAGATGGTCGGATGCGGCCTTGGAGGCGGAATAGGGCGAGGATGGCGCGTAAGGCGTCTCCTCCACGAACATGCCGCCATCGAAGGGCAGATCGCCGAACACCTCGTCGGTCGAGACATGGTGGAAGCGGAAGCGCGCCTTCCTGTCCTCGTCAAGGCCGCGCCAATATTCGAGCGCCGAATTCAGCACCCGGTAGGTGCCGACGATGTTGGTCTCGATGAAGGCGCCGGGTCCGTCGATCGAGCGGTCGACATGGCTTTCGGCGGCGAGGTTCATGACGACGTCGATCTCGTCGCGGTGGAGGATGTCGAGAACCGCCCGCTCGTCACAGATGTCGGCCTGCGCAAATTTGTAGTTGTGTGCATTCTCGATGGTGCGCAGCGAGGCCAGATTGCCGGCATAGGTGAGCTTGTCGAGATTGGTCACATGGTAGGCCGGATTGGCGCACAAATGCCGGCACACGGCCGAGCCGATGAAGCCGGCACCGCCTGTCACCAGAAAATTCATGGCGCTCTCCTCACATCGTCGCGCGTCATGCGAACACCTCGGCCTCAGCAAGCGCCGGCGCCTTGAGGTCCTTGGCCGAGAGCTCGAAGGCGCCGGCCGGCGACGGCCAATCGATGCCGATATCAGGATCGTCGAAACGGATCGATCGATCATGCGCCGGCGAATAGGTGTCGGTGACCTTATACAGAACCTCGGTGTCCGGCACGAGCGTGACGAAACCGTGCGCGAAACCCTTCGGCACCAGGATCTGGTTGCCTCTCTCGGCCGATATTTCGAGCGCGACCCATTTGCCGAAGGTTTTCGAGCTGCGGCGGATGTCGACCGCCACGTCGAGAATCTTGCCTCGGATCACACGCAGCAACTTGTCCTGCGCGCGTGGAGGCAGTTGATAGTGAAGCCCCCGCACGACACCTGCGGCAGCCGAATAGGAATGATTGTCCTGGACGAAACGCAGATCGATGCCGGCCTCGGCAAAGGCCTCGGCATTCCAGGTTTCGATGAAATAACCGCGCGCATCGCCGTGCCGCTTCGGCACAATTTCCAGCACGCCGTCCAAACCGAGCTGCCTGACTTCCAGCACCCTATGTCTCCGTCAGCTCGGTGACACGCCGGCGCAGATAGGCGGCGTATTCGTTCTTGCCCAGGCGCGTGGCGCGCTCAAGCACCTTGTCGGCGGTCAGCCAGCCCTGCTCGAAAGCGATTTCTTCAGGACAGGCGACCTTGATCCCCTGGCGGTGCTCGATCGTGCGCACGAAGGAAGAGGCTTCATGCAGGCTGTCATGCGTGCCGGTGTCGAGCCAGGCATAGCCGCGGCCGAGCTGATGCACATGCAATTTCCCGCGCTCGAGATAGACGTTGTTGACCGCCGTGATCTCGAGTTCGCCACGCGCCGAGGGCTTGATCGTCGACGCGATGTCGACGACCTCATTGTCGTAGAAATAGAGGCCGGTGACCGCCCAGTTGGACTTCGGCTCCCGCGGCTTCTCCTCGATTGTCAAAGCCGTGCCGCTGAGCTTGTCGAACGACACCACGCCGTAGCGCTGCGGGTCCTCGACATGGTAGGCGAACACCGACGCGCCGCTTTGGCGCTGCGCAGCAGTGCGGCAGAGCTGCGACAGGCCCTCGCCGAAATAGATGTTGTCGCCGAGAATCATCGACACATTATCCTTGCCGATGAAGTCGCGGCCGATGATGAAGGCCTCGGCAAGCCCGTTGGGCTGCGCCTGCTCGGCATAGGAGAATTCGACCCCGAATTCCGAACCGTCGCCCAGCAACTCCCGAAACACCGGCAAGTCGCGAGGTGTCGAAATGATCAAAATCTGGCGGATACCGGCGAGCATCAAGACGCTCAGCGGATAAAAAACCATCGGCTTGTCGTATATTGGCAGAATCTGCTTAGAGATCGCTAATGTAAGGGGATACAGACGCGTCCCGCTGCCTCCTGCAAGGATTATTCCCTTCAACAAGCTCTCCTTGAATTACCGGCCCCCGCCTCGAAATCAAGTTGCCCGTGCTTAGGTTTCGCGCAATGGCTTGTCAATTCAATCTCGGCCGTGGATCGGCGCCAGAATTGCTCTGCATCTGCCGCCTCGCGGCAATTTGACCGACCAGGCACAAGCTGACGATGCAAATGGGCGTGGCGATTTGGCAACCGGCTTGCACCATCGGCTGGCGGACGCGTGACAACAAAAAGCCGGCGGGCCCTGGGCCCGCCGGCTCATTCATTTGTCCGGTTTCAGGGCTGCTTGGGCAGCAGCGACCATACCGCCGGCACCAGGCTGGCGGCGAGCGCAACCTTGATCAAATCCCCGAGGACGAACGGCAAAACGCCGAACTGCCACGCCTTTTCCACGCCGATGAGGGTGGCCAGCCAGGCAAAGCCCATGGCCATCATGACGATTTCGGCGACCAGCATGGCGTTGAACAGCTTGATCGGGTGGCGGTCCCAGCCGCGGTCGGCGGCCCAGCCGACAATGGCTGCCATGACGACGAAGCCGGCGAGATAACCGCCGGTGCCGCCGATCATGTAGGCGATGCCGATGCCCTTTTCAGGCGTGCTCTGGAAGACCGGGAAGCCCATGGCGCCTTCGGCCATGTAGAGAAGCAGGGTAGCGACGCCAAGCCGCAGGCCAAATGCGGTGGCGATCAGCAGGACGGCCAGCGTCTGCATCGAGATGTCGACCGGCCCGAGCACGACTTTCGTCTTGGCCGACAGGGTCAAAAGCAGCGTTCCGGCGATCGCCAGCAAAAGCTGGGTTGCCAGGCGCTGCGCGCCCTCCTGGGGCAAAGCGAGAGAAACAAGCGGGCGCATCGTCGTTGCAAGTGCCATGGTCTTCCCCAATCCGGATTGCCGCAGATCGCGGCCTTGCGTTTTTCTATATTGGCTTCCGTGTTATGCGGCAATCAGTTTTGCCGTCTTCCTGAACAGAGATTCAACGACACCGCCATGGCGCTCAAATTCGACACCAGCTTCGATCCGGCCTATGGCGAGGGCGTCACCGTTGCGCCGGACGTCTTGCGCGTCACCGCCAAAAACCCCAGCCCGTTCACCTTTCACGGCACCAACAGCTACATCGTCGGGCGCGATACGCTGGCGGTGATCGATCCCGGCCCCGATGACGAGGCGCATTTCCAGACGCTGCTCAAGGTGATCGCAAACCGGCCGGTCAGCCATATCTTCGTCAGCCACACGCATCGCGACCATTCTCCGCTGGCCGCCCGGCTGAAAGCGCACACCGGCGCTATTGTACTGGCCGAAGGCCCGCACCGCCCGGCAAGGCCGCTGCGGATCGGCGAGATCAACCCGCTCGACGCCAGCGCCGACACGGTTTTCGTCCCGGAGATCGCGTTGCCCGACAATGCGCTGGTCGAGGGCGATGACTGGACGATCCGGACGGTGCTGACGCCGGGCCACACCGCCAATCACGCGGCATTTGCGCTCGAAGGCACTGGCATCCTGTTTTCAGCCGACCATGTGATGGCGTGGGCGACATCGATCGTGGCGCCGCCGGACGGAGCGATGGCCGACTACATGGCCTCGCTCGACAGGCTGATCGCGCGCGGCGATCGCCTGCTGCTGCCCGGCCATGGCGGCCCGGTGACCGCGCCGCGCAGCTTCATGCGCGGCCTCAAGACCCATCGCAAGATGCGCGAACGGGCGATCCTCGAGCGGATCCGCGACAGCGACCGGACGATCCCGGACATGGTCAAGGCTATCTACCGGGACACCGACCCGCGCCTGCATGGCGCCGCCGGCCTGTCGGTGCTTGCCCATCTCGAGGACCTGGTGGCGCGCGGCCTGGTTGCTACCCAGGGTGACCCGGCCATCGACGGCGTTTTTGTGCCGGTGGGGTAGAGAACTATTCAGCCGGCGCGGCACCCACCTGCCCTGCAACCTCCTGGTCGAGTTCGGCGAGGAACCCGACGATGCGCGCCGCATTGTCGCCGAGGTCGTAGCGGCCGTAGCGGGAGGCCGAGCGCATTTCGACGACGATCGTGTCGCCGTCATTGCTGACCCGGATGGCGACGTCGGCGGGCAGGCCGACCACGAAGCTCCGGGCAACGGCCGATATCGTCACCTCGTCCTGACCGTCCGTCACCGGATATGGCGCAGTAAGTTGCCAATCGCGGCGGTCGAGCACGGTTTCAACGGCGTCGACGACGGTTTCGAAAGGCAGATTGTAGCTATGCCCGGTGACCAGCGGATAGGCGTCGGCCTGCAGGCGCGCTTCGCCCGGCGTTGGCAGCGCGAGCACGTTCATGTCCTTGGTGCGGTCGCTGGTGTCGAGCACTGGCGGATTGTCGAGGTCCGTCGTGATGTCCCTCAGGGGCGGCGTGGTCGCCGCCAAATAGGTGGCAAAGCCGTAGGGCGTCAGCACCAGCAGCGCCAGCAGGGCGCCGACCGAGAGGTCGCGGCCGCCACGGTCACCGAAATGCCACAGCCGGGACAAAGCGAGGCCGGCAAACAGCAAAGCGAACGCGGCAAGCAAGGCGACGATCGCCAGCACCCACAGGAAGGCCGGCGTTTCGACCAGTTCGAAATGATGGCCGGCCAGCACGGTCAGCAGCAGGACCAGGGCAAAAGCGCCCGTGCGCCGCGACCAGCCGGCCGCCTTCGATGTCTGCCGCTCGTCAAATTCCATTGTCTTCAGCACCGCCCCAACCCGCACAGACGCTTAGAGCAAAGGATGCTCAAATTGAACATCCCCTGCCCTAACGTTTTTGCCGCCGGTAGCTTGAAGGTCAAGGAAACGCACGGTCCCGGTCAATCCGTCGGCAGGCGGTAGTCGCTGAACTGCTTGCGCAAGGTGATCTTCTGGATCTTGCCGGTGGCGGTGTGCGGGATTTCGCTGATGAAAGCGACGTCGTCGGGCATCCACCATTTCGCCACCTTGCCGTCCATGAACGCCAGTATGTCCGCCTTGCTCGGCTCCTTGCCGGGTTTGGCGACCACGACCAGCAAGGGCCGTTCGCCCCATTTCGAATGATGGACGCCGATCGCCGCGGCCTCGGCGACATCGGGATGGCCGACGGCGAGGTTCTCCAGGTCGATGGTCGATATCCACTCGCCGCCCGACTTGATGACGTCCTTGGCGCGATCGGTGATCTGCATGTAGCCGCCGGAATCGATATGGGCGACATCGCCAGTGTCGAACCAGCCGTCCTTGTCGAACTGCTCGGCGCCGACGCCGCCATAATAGGCGCTGGCGACGGCTGGACCGCGCACCTTCAGCCGGCCGAAGGTCTTGCCGTCCCAGGGCAGTTCCTTGTCGTCATCGTCCGTCACCTTCATCTCGACGCCGAAGGGCGGGTAGCCCTGCTTGCCCTGGATATCGAGCCGGGCCTCGCCCTCGAGCGCTTGATATTGCGGCTTCATGGTGCACAGCGTGCCGAGCGGCGACATTTCGGTCATGCCCCAGGCATGGATGACTTCGACGCCGTAATTGTCCTGGAATTTCCTGGTGATGGCGCGCGGGCAGGACGAGCCGCCGATGACGACTTTGCTGAGATGGGGAAGCTTCTTGCCGGTCTCTTCGAGATGCTGCAGCAGCATCATCCAGACGGTCGGCACGGCGGCGCTGAAGGTCACTTTCTCGGTGTCGAGCAGCTCGTAGATCGAGGCGCCGTCCATCTTGCAACCGGGCATGACCAGCTTGGCGCCGATCATCGGCGCGCTCTGGCCAAGGCCCCAGGCATTGGCATGAAACATCGGCACGACGGGGAGGATCGTGTCCCGCGCGGAGAGGCCCATGGCGTCGGGCATGGCGGCGATCATGGCATGCAGCACATTCGAGCGGTGGCTGTAGAGCACGCCTTTGGGATCGCCCGTCGTGCCGGAGGTGTAGCACATGCCGGCTGCGGTGTTTTCGCCGAAAACCTTCCAGGCGAAGTCGCCATCGGCCTCGTTCAGCCAGTCCTCATAGGCAACCACATTCGGCAGCGTCGTTTCAGGCAGATGCGCCTTGTCGGTCAGGACGATCACCTTTTTCAGCGATTTGACGGCGCCGGCGATCTTTTCCAGCAGCGGCATGAAGGTCAGGTCGACGAAGATCCCTCTATCCTGCGCATTGTTCATGATCCAGACGATCTGCTCGGGGAACAAACGCGGGTTAAGCGTATGGTAGATGGCGCCGATGCCCATGATGCCGTACCAGGCCTCTATGTGGCGCGCCGTGTTCCAGGCCAGGGTCGCGATGCGGTCGCCGAGCACAAAGCCATCGCGCTCCAACCGTTGAGCGACCTTGAGCGCGCGGCGATGAACTTCAGCATAGGTGGTGCGAACGACAGGACCTTCGATCGAGCGCGAGACGATCTCGCGCGTCCCGTGCTGCCGCTCGGCATTGTCGATCAGCTTGTGGCAGAGCAGCGGCCATTCCTGCATCAGTCCGAGCATCTGGTTCCTCCCATCGCTTCCTCGTTTTTCCTGTCTTTTGTTCCATTGTGGGACGAACGGACGGATTGTCCAGCCATGACGTCTCCAACCGTTAACGGCTGAAGCAAGCAGTGATCGAAAGGCGGGGAAAACCGCCACAATCCGGCCATCGTCGACGTTAAGGTTCGTTAACGGGGTAGGGGTGCGGATTGGCGACTGAAAGAGGTTCGCATGGACACGCAGCTCGACGACAAGCAGATCGACGGCAAGCAGATCGACGACAGGCAGATCGACGACAGGCAGCTGGCTGACAGCGGGGCCGAAGACGTGCAGTTGGACGATATTCAACTCGACGACAAAGAGCTTGAAGACACGCTTGCCGCAAGTCTGGCCGATCTCGTGCCGGAGGCCAAAAAGGTTTCCGAAGACGAATTTGTCGAGGTGGTCGGCGGCGCCCTTGAGGCGGTCGGCGGCACGCTGCTGTTCAAAATGTGCGTCCAGAACGAAGGCGAAGGCCAGCATGTCGCCGCCGCATCGATCGGCGATGGCGGCAATCGCCAGTTCCTGCTGCTCACCTTGCCGACAGGCGGCGGCCCACTGAAGGTCGAGACGACGTCAAGAAGCACCAACCCGGTAGCCGGTATTGCCGCGGCCTATGCCGGCCTCATGGACGTGTTCAAGACCGCAGCCTGAGCATTCCACGCGGGATCGTTTTTAGTGATCGGAAGGCCAGCTCTGGGCTACTGGCGAAGGCTTGCGCAACGGGTTCTCCAGACACATTTTAGAGACATGGGAAGCAATCCCGCACGCTCTCAATCGGACTGTGCTCCCAATCGAACAAGGAGAACCCCGCATGGACCAGATCGCCAACCCCGCCCCCGGCTTTCAGAGCAATCCCGGCAAGGTCATCACCGTCGAACCCTATCGCGGTACCGTGGTCGTGCGTGCCGGCGATACGGTGATCGCCTCATCGACGCGGGCGAAGCTTCTGTCCGAACCGCCCTACCGCCAGGCATTCTACATCCCCTTCGAAGACATCGACTTCACCCAGCTCGGCAAAACCACCCTGTCGACCCACTGCCCCTACAAGGGCGACGCCAGCTACTGGAGCGTGCTGCCGGCCGGTGAGACCGGCAAGGACGCGATGTGGGGCTATGAGCAGCCCTTCGACGAAATGGCTGAGATTCGCGACCACGGCGCGTTTTATCCCGACAGGGTCACTATCGAAGCAGCACCGGCCTGAGCAAGCGACTCAAGCCGCCGTTGCTCGCTTCGTCATCCCAGGGTCTTCGCGACGGAGCTTCGCTCCTGTTTCATCCTGGGATGACGACGTTTAGAGGCCTCGGCTAATCTCAAACGTCGGCGACGTTAGTCCAAAGGCGATGAAACTGCCTGCCGCCGCCCAATCCTAATCAGTCGTCCCGTCGTTGCCGACACCGTCGGCGTCATCCAGCCGCACGAACATCAGCCCCTTGGCCTTCAGCGCGAGCAGACCTTGCACGACGCCCTCGCCGGCGGCGTGGGTCGGCTGGTTGATGTGGGCGATGATGACATCGCCATCCTTGGCGGCGGCGATGCGCCGGGCAGTTTCTGTTGCGCCGAGCAACGAGCCGCCATCGCCGTTGATCGAAAAGCCGGCGACCTTGAAGCCAAGCTTGCGGATCATGGCGATAGCCGACGGGCTGTATTCGGCGGTCGCGCCGCGAAACCATTTCGGCGCCGGCTCGCCGGTGCCAGCGAGAGCGGCGGCGCCCGATTCGACTTCGGCCCGCAC
Organism: Mesorhizobium sp. M0052; assembly: GCF_040323255.1. NCBI lineage: Bacteria > Pseudomonadati > Pseudomonadota > Alphaproteobacteria > Hyphomicrobiales > Phyllobacteriaceae > Mesorhizobium > Mesorhizobium sp. M0052. The sequence goes on from NZ_JAMYUS010000019.1 coordinate 51,047, forward strand.
CGCTTCTGGGCTGCCGGCGCTGCGGATGCCGTAGATCTTGCGCGGCGTGTCAACGGCCGGGATGTGATGGCCGCCATGGTTTTCCAGTTCGAACAGGTCCGGATGCGCGCGCATGATCTCGACGGCGGCGGCGTTGCGCTTCAGCCAGATACCGGTGACGAAGATCGTCGCCGGAATCCGGTTCTCCACCAGCGCCGACAGGATCCTCGTATCGGTCTGCCCGCCGCAGGCGTCGAGCGTAAGCGCGACGCGGCCGACACTGCTACCGTCCTCAGCCTTCAGATGCAGCGCCGGCTCGACAAGCGGCGCGGCCTGGGCCGAGGACACGGCCACGATAGATAGCGCCAAGGCGCAAAACAGCTTTTGCAAGGGATGCCTGTCTTGTCTGAGAATCGGCGCTGTCATAGCCGCATCCCAGGACCCGCAACAAGGCGGAAATCGGGATAGTGGCCGTGAGAAAGCTGATATCCAGACAATGTGACCGCCGCGCACCGTCAGACGGCGTGTTCCAGTTCCACATGCGTGCGTGACAGGACTTCGCGCACGGCCGCGACGACCGGTTCGACCTCGAGGCGCCAGACGCAGCAGGCCTTGCTGGGATCGAGCGGATTGCACAGGCTGCCCGCCACGCAATTGCACGGCATGGATGGCTGCAAGGCGAGGCTGGGCACGCCGACCGGTCCCCAGACGGCCGGGCTGGTCAGGCCGAACAGGCCGACAACCGGCGTTCCGGCCGCTGCTGCCATGTGCATGGGGCCGCTCTCATTGCCGACAAACAGCCGCGCCTGCTGCAACACCGCCAGCAGCGTTTCCAGCGACAGCGCGCCGACGAGGTTGACGATCGACGCGGCACTGGCGAGGATCTGCTCGGCCGGCTTGCGCTCGTCAGGGCCGCCGACGAGTACGAAATCCAGTCCGGTTTCGCGCGAAATCGTGTCGATCACGGCGGCAAAGCGTTCATGCTGCCAGCGCCGGCCGTGAAAACTGGCGCCGGCATGCACCGCGATAAAGCCATTTGGCCGCAGATGGTGTTTGTCCAGCAATGCCTGGGCCCTCGCCGTCTCCATCGGCAATGGCCGAATCGACGGCACCCGCACGCGCAGACCGACGCCGAGCGGCTCGAGCGGCGAAAGGTAGCGGTAGAGATAGTGACGTTCGCCAAAACCGAACGGCTCGGCAAAGACATTGGCGGGCTGGCGCTCATGCCAGCGCAGCGGCCTTTCCGGAGGATTGTAGCCGATGCGGGTGCTGGCGTTGAGGAACCTGACGATGAGCCGCGATGTCTTTGAATCGGTGAGGTCGATGGTCAGGTCGAAACGGAATTGGCGCAGCTGGCTGATCATCGAATAGAGCTCGCGTCCACGCTCCAGCGGGGTGCCGCGCATGGCGGCGCGGCGGAAGCTGACGACCTCGGCGGCGATGCCGTGCGCGGTGACGAAACTGGCGAGGCGCGCCTCGCAGAGAAAGACGATCCTGACACCGGGATATTCGAGCTGCAGGTTCTTGGCGAGCGTGGAGGACAGAACAACATCGCCGATGAACTTGGTCTGGATAATCAGGATCGAGCGGAAGGGTCTGGGCGAAATCTGTAACATCTTTTTCTCGGCACCGGGCGGGTTGGGGGGCCGTGAAATTGGGAAGAAACGATGTCGGGATTGCGTGTTGGGGCGCGCACATCAGCGTGAATTTGCTTACAAAATCGTAAGCTTAGCGCCAAACGGCCACGCAGGGGTGGCCGTTTCATCGATACCGAAAGGACTATGTCGAAATCAGGATGCCGCGGCGCTCTTTTTGGGGCGCGGCACTGCTGTTTTGGCAATCTGCACCGCGGCTTGGGCTGCGGCCAATCTTGCGATCGGCACGCGGTAGGGAGAGCACGAGACATAGTCGAGGCCGACCTCTTCGCAGAAGCGGATCGAGGCCGGATCGCCGCCATGTTCGCCGCATATGCCGAGCTTGATGTCGGGCCGCGTCGCCCTGCCCTTCTCGGCAGCCATGCGCACCAGTTCGCCGACGCCCTCGATGTCGAGCGAGACGAACGGGTCCTGCTCGATGATACCTTTCTGCCGATAGGTCTCGAGGAAGGATGCTGCGTCGTCGCGCGAGATGCCGAAAGTGGTCTGGGTGAGATCGTTGGTGCCGAAGGAGAAGAACTCGGCCGTAGCGGCGATGACGTGGGCGCGGATCGCCGCGCGCGGAAGCTCGATCATCGTGCCGGTGAGATAGTCGATCTTGACGCCGGTCTCGTCCATGACAGCCTTGGCGACCGCATCGATGCGCGCCTTGACGTAGTCGAGCTCCTTCACCAGGCCGACCAGCGGCACCATGATCTCGGGAACGACCAGCGCGCCGGCTTTCTTGCCGGCCTCGACGGCTGCCTCGAAGATGGCACGCGCCTGCATCTCGGCAATCTCGGGATAGGAGACGGCGAGACGGCAGCCGCGATGGCCGAGCATCGGGTTGAACTCGTGCAGGGCTTCTGTGCGCTGCCTGAGCTTGTCGGGCGAGACGTTCATGGCGGCGGCGACCTCCGCCACCTCCGCTTCCGTCTTGGGCAGGAATTCGTGCAGCGGCGGATCGAGCAGCCGGATCGTCACCGGCAGGCCGGCCATAATCTCGAACAGTTCGAGGAAATCCGAGCGCTGCATCGGCAACAGCTTGGCAAGTGCGGTGCGGCGGTCCTTCTCGGTATCGGCCAGGATCATCTCGCGCATAGCGACGATACGCTCGCCGTCGAAGAACATGTGCTCGGTGCGGCAGAGGCCGATGCCTTCGGCGCCGAAGGAGCGCGCCATGCGCGCATCGAGCGGCGTCTCGGCATTGGTGCGCACCTTCATGCGGCGCACCGCATCGGCCCATTCCATGATGGCGGCGAAATCGCCCGACAGTTCCGGCTGCAGCATCGACACGGCGCCCTTCAGCACCTGGCCGTTGCTACCATCGATGGTGATGATGTCGCCCTTGCGGAAGGTCTGGCCCATCGACATCAGCGTGCCGGCCTTGTAGTCGACACGCAGCGAGCCGGCGCCCGAAACGCAAGGCTTGCCCATGCCGCGCGCGACCACGGCGGCGTGGCTGGTCATGCCGCCGCGCGTGGTCAGGATGCCTTCTGAAGCATGCATGCCGTGAATGTCTTCGGGGCTGGTTTCGATGCGCACCAGGATTGCCTTGCGACCTTGCGTCTTCAGATCCTCGGCATCGGCGGACGAGAAGACGATCTCGCCGGTCGCGGCGCCCGGAGAAGCCGGCAGGCCGACGCCGATGACATCGCGCGCGGCCTTGGGGTCGATGGTAGGATGCAACAGCTGATCGAGCGAGGCGGGATCGATGCGGGCGACCGCCTCCTCCGTCGTGATCAGCTTGTCGCGCGCCATTTCGACGGCAATCTTCAGCGCCGCCTTGGCGGTGCGCTTGCCGGAACGCGTCTGCAGCATCCACAATTTGCCGCGCTCGATGGTGAATTCGAGATCCTGCATGTCGCGGTAGTGCTGTTCCAGGCGGTCGGAGATGTCGACGAAGGACCGGAACGCGTCCGGCATCAGTTTCTGCAGCGACGGCTTGTCGGAGCCGGCGGCGATGCGCGCCGCCTCGGTGATGTTTTGCGGCGTGCGGATGCCGGCTACGACATCCTCGCCCTGCGCGTTCACCAGGAATTCGCCATAGAGCATCTTTTCGCCGGTCGAGGGGTTGCGCGTGAAGGCGACGCCGGTGGCCGACGTCTCGCCCATGTTGCCGAATACCATGGCCTGGACATTGACCGCCGTGCCCCAGCTTTCCGGGATGTCGTGCAGGCGCCGGTAGGTGATGGCGCGGTTGTTCATCCAGCTGGAAAACACCGCGCCGATCGCCCCCCACAGCTGCTCGTGCGGGTCCTGCGGAAACGGCTTGTCGAGTTCCTCCTCGACCTTGGCCTTGTAAAGGGCGATGACGCTCTGCCATTCCTGCGCTGTCAGTTCGGTGTCGAGCTCGTGGCCGAGGCTCGCCTTCTGGTCCTCCAGGATTTCCTCGAACACTTCGTGGTCGAGACCCATGACGACATCGGAATACATCTGAATGAAGCGGCGGTAGCTGTCATAGGCAAAGCGGGCATCGCCGGAATCGGCTGCCAACGCCTCGACCGTCTCGTCATTGAGGCCGAGATTGAGCACGGTGTCCATCATGCCCGGCATCGAGGCCCTGGCCCCGGAGCGGACCGAGACCAGAAGCAGCTTCGACGGATCGCCGAAACGGCGCCCCGTCAGCTGCCCGATATGGTCCAGCGCCTTGACGACATCGGCCTGCAACGCGGCCGGATAGCTGTTTCCGTTGGCGTAATAGGCGTTGCAGACTTCGGTGGTGAGGGTGAAGCCCGGCGGCACGGGCAGGCCAAGACTGCACATCTCGGCCAGATTGGCGCCTTTGCCGCCGAGAAGGTTGCGGTCGCCCGCACGTCCCTCCGCGGCGCCATCGCCGAAGGTGTAGACCCATTTGGTCATGCTCGCCCTCCAAGTCCTCGGAAGATAGAACACCGGGGCCAAGACCCGGTTCCCCCGCGTTCCGACCCGAGCGTTATTATGCTGCAGTGCGAAAGGCAAGGTGTGGCAGCGAAGCCCGGCGACTACAATCGATTAAGCAAAAGCTGCGTCGAAAAGACTTGCCGGATCGCTGCCCAGGATATAGAACATATAGGGAACAAGTTGGGAGCAGCGTGATGAAACTCAACGGAAAACTCGACTATCTCGAACTGCCCGCGACCGGCGCGACGCTGGACAGCGTCAAGGCTTTCTACAGCGCCGCCTTCTCGTGGTCGTTCACCGATTACGGGCCGACCTATTCGGCCTTCGGCGAAGGGCTCGATGGCGGCTTCCAGGCCGATGCAGCGGAGGCGCCGGCGAAACCATTGCCGGTGCTCTATTCGCAGGATCTGGAAGCAACGCTCGACGTTGTCGAAAGCGCCGGCGGCACGATCGTCAAGCCGATATTCTCGTTCCCGGGCGGCAGGCGGTTCCATTTCACCGATCCCGCTGGCAACGAGTTGGCGGTCTGGGGCGAATAGCGCGTCCCCGCGCCAAGCAGTGGATCAGTTTTGCACAGTGGCCAACTCGGCATTGAGCTTTCGTGCCGCTCGTCCTATAAGGCCGCGCGCAACGGGCAAAGCTCGCTTGCTGGGGCGTCGCCAAGTGGTAAGGCATCGGTTTTTGGTACCGACATTCCCAGGTTCGAATCCTGGCGCCCCAGCCATCCCTGTTCGTCGGTGTTCAAGCACTTAGAAATTACGAATTCTAAGTGTTACACCCAAGCGGATAATCGACATGGCATCCGGCCTGTGGGAATCGTTCTACCCGCGCCGTGTATGGGTTGCGGTTGGCCGACATTTGGGGAAACTTTAAAAGCATCAAAGTTAAGAGGAAAAGACGAATGCGCGCTGTTGCGGTTGTGCCGTTTCTGGCCGTAGTGACTTCCTTGGTGGGCTGCACAACAGACCAGGGCAATGCCGGTCAACAGTCAGAAAACAAGCGCCAATGTGCCGGGTTTGGTTTTCAGGAAGGCACCGATGCCTTTGCCAACTGCATGATGCAGCTTTCCCTGAAGCAGAAAGACCAACAGCCGCCCGACCACGATGCGCTGTTGCGCCAATACAAGTCCCTTAGCATGCGCCGCCAGGGTGACGATCGTTATCCGGTATGTAGCGCCGCCGACATGGGAAATGAACTCGACACCTCGATGAACAAATGGGTCGGCCCGAACTGCCAGATTGCGCCAGACTAGCAGACTTAACCTGCAACTTGATGAGCGGGCGCAATTCGGCTGGACGAAATTTCGAAAGCTCCAGGAGCCCCAGCCAATTTACATGAAATAAAATTTACCGACGCCATGGATGGCTGCCGTCATGAGTATCTAAGTCCCACGCGACCCCGACTCCGTCGACAGAGCCGGGGCCGGGCCGTGCGGAGAGGATCAGTAATCGTTGTCGTCCTGGATGACGACGGGATGATGCCGATGATGTCGATAATAGCGATGATGGCTGCGCTCGATCGAGCCGGTCACGATGACCGTATCCCGGCGATGATGTCTGCGGCCGTGGTCGTAGAAGGCAACCGTGCCGTGTCTGCGGTGATGAAGGCGTTGACCCTGGTCATTGATGACCTTTACGCTCCTGTGATGATGTCGATGGTGGGTCGTGATGACCACGTCAGCTTCGGCTGCCGGAGCTATCGTCGGCATGGCAATGAACAGCGCCAAGGCGCTCACGATCATTGTTTTCATTGTAATATCTCCACCTGCTAATTATCCCTTCGCGGGGATAACCGCGTCCCATCCCTTTGGTTCCGAGTAGCGTCGTCGGTCCACGGGCGCGATCAGTGACGGCTGCTCCCGTGCAACACGGCGTATCGAAAGAAGAAGTTGCGACAGCAGCTCCTGTTGGCAACTTCTGGTAAAGGCGCTCTTTCAAGCCGACCACCAGGGTTACGCCACTCGACAAAGGAGCGCTGCACAGGACCCTTCTATGTCGTCGCGTTCGATCTCCTGATCTGTGACGGGAAACACTTGTCTTGCGAGGAGGACTGTCGGCACAACTTTTCAGATTTACGAGAATACGACCAATCAGGCCATCTTAGATCGCCTAAGTCGGGCCGTCTCAGATCCCGTAAGAAAGTGCAAGGTAAACCACCGGCGCCAAGATCAGCAGAACCGCGATTCCGATAACCACTGCGATTGCCAGGCGCTCTGTTCGCCTGACAAGCTCAGCGACCTTGTCGTCGTCAGCCGATGGTATGAGGTCAAGAACGGAAGAAACTTCCGCAGGACTGTCGTTGTCGTTTGCGGGTCGGGTTGCGCCGTCACGCACAGATCTCTGGACAAAGGTCACTGTTAGCCTCGCTATTGAAACGCACGCCGTTGGCGGTGTCACGACAATCGGGTGCCCGCTAACCTCTCAGGAATGGCGGGCACCCGATTGACCACCGATGAAGGGACTCATGCTCGGCAGCCCGGTTCCAATGTATCGGGAGGGCATAGGTTGCCCGCCTTCGGGCCTATGGCTCCGACGTCAGGACTTCAGTCATACCCTGTTCGGACCTTGGTCTGGCAATCGACGAAGCAATGGCCGCCATTTTGTTTCGACGCAGAAAATGCGGGAACATTAGTAGGCTCTTACGAGTTCACTCCCAGCAACTAGTTCGGGAGAGATACGGTGAACAACATAATCTGGCTCATCGGAGCAGTCGTTATCGTGATTGCGATACTGAGCTTCCTGGGCTTCCGATAAACGTGGCAGCTGAATTGCTGTCGGAGCCTATTGCCATCTGCGCCTTGTAGGCATCGCTTTCGCGTTGGCCGGCGCTTTGCATGTGGGCTTTGGCGTTCGCTCTCAGGTGGCGCTTAAATTCCTTCTCTTCGAACCTTACAGAATGCGCGTCGCAAGCAGGTCGCAAGGGCGACGGTCCTGTTGCAACAGTCGGATCGAGGCCATCGCCGACGAAATCAACAAAGCATGCTGCGTCAGCTCGCCTCGCGCATCGCCTCGGCGGCCTGCAGATCGACCGAGACCAGTTGGCTGACGCCCTGCTCGGCCATGGTCACGCCGAACAGGCGGTTCATGCGCGCCATCGTGATCGGGTTGTGGGTGATGATGACGAAGCGCGTCTCGGTGGTCGCGGCCATTTCGTCCATAAGGTTGCAGAAGCGTTCGACATTGTGATCGTCGAGCGGCGCGTCGACTTCGTCGAGCACGCAGATCGGCGCCGGATTGGTCAGGAACACGGCAAAGATAAGCGACATCGCCGTCAGCGCCTGCTCGCCGCCGGACAGCAGCGTCATGGTCTGCGGCTTCTTGCCGGGCGGACGGGCCAGGATTTCGAGCCCGGCTTCGAGCGGGTCGTCGGATTCGATCAGCTGCAATTCGGCCGTGCCGCCACCGAACAGATGCGAGAACAGCCGCTGGAAATGGCCGTTGACCACCTCGAAAGCGGCAAGCAGCCGTTCGCGGCCTTCGCGGTTCAGGCTCTGGATCGCTTGCCTCAGTTTGCGGATTGCCTCGATGATGTCCTCGCGCTCGGAAACGATGGCCTCCAGCCGGTCCGACAGTTCCTTCTGCTCTTCCTCGGCGCGCAGATTGACGGCGCCGAGCCGCTCGCGCTCAACCTTCAGCCGGTCGAGCTGGCGCTCGATCTCGGCCATTTCGGGCATCGGGCTGTCGGCTTCCAGGCCAGTATGGCGAATGACCAGATGCGGCGGCGTGTTCAGCGTTTCCTGGATGCGCGCCTCGACCTCGAGCCGGCGCTCGTCGGCGGCGGTCAATCGCTCTTCGGCGCGGACGCGGGTTTCGCGGGAATCGGCCAGCGACTGGATCGCCGCGGTGGCGGCCTTGTCCAGCTCGGCCTGGTTGTTCTCGGCCTCCTGCAAACGGTCGGCGGCCGCCTTGCGCAAGGTCTCGGCCTCGGTCAGCTGCGACAGCAGCGCGCGCCGCCTGGCGTCGATCTCGTCGGGGGCGTCGGCCAGCGTTTCGCGCTCGGCCTCGGCCTCGGCCCTGCGCTCGCCCAGCGAGGCAATCTGCGTCGAGGCGTTTTCGGCCCGCTGCAACCAGTTGCTGCGCTCGGCGCCGATGGCGTCGAGCCGGCGCGTGCGCGCCTCGGCTTCGCGGCGCAGGCCTTCATGGACGGCGCGCGCGTCGGCCAAGGTTGCGCGATCGCGGCTGACATTGGCGGCGGATTGTTCAAGCTGCAATTGCAGGTCGCCGAGATCGGGGGCGTCCTGCAGCAGCATTTCGGCCTCGGCGAAGGCGGCGGCCGTTTCTTCATGGCTGTCGACGATTCGCGCGCGCGCCTCGTCCAGGGCGGCGCGGCGGCTTGCCAGCTCGCCACCGGCCTTTTCGGCCTCGGCCAGCGCGCTGCGGGCGGCGTCCAGGCCGTGCTGGGCATCGCGCCCGGCCTGGCGCGCATTGCGTTCGGCCTCGCTCGCCTGGCGGAGTGCCTGTTCGGCCTGGGCAAGGGCGGCTTCGGCCTCGCGCACGATCTGCGTCGCCTGTACCGCCTCGGCATCGAGCTCGGCCAGCCGGTTCTTCTGCGCCAGCCTTTGCGCGGCCGCGGTCGTTGCATCGGCGCTGGCGGTCAGCCCGTCCCAGCGCCACAGCGCGCCGTCACGGCTGACCAGCCGCTGGCCGGGGGCAAGCAGCGTCTGCAGGCGTTTGCCGTCGGCGGCATCGACGATGCCGATCTGCGCCAACCGGCGGGCAAGCTGCGAAGGCGCGCGCACCACGCTGGCGAGGCTCTTGATGCCTTCCGGCAAGGCCGCATCGCCTGGTTGAACCTGGCTTTCGCCCCAATGCACCGGCGCGCTGCGGTCGAGCGGCACGTCGAGGTCCTCACCAAGCGCAGCGCCAAGCGCCGTCTCATAGCCACGTTCGACGCTGAGCTGCTCAAGCACCGAGGGGAAAAGATCGCCGCTGGCGGCATTGAGGATCTTGGCCAGCGTGCGCGCTTCGGTCTCGATGCCGGCGAGCTCCGACCTGGCGTCCTGCAGCGGCGGACGAGCGGCACTCTCGGTGGCGCGCGCCTCGGCGACCGCCTGTTCGGCAGCAATGGCGCCGGCCTCCGCTTCCTCCAACCGGGCGAGCGCGTCCTCGACCAGAGCGCGCTTCTCGGCGGGATCGGGCAAGCCCGCAACCTTCGACACAATCTCGGACAATTCGCGGTCGACATCGGCCAGCTGGCGGGCAAAGCGATCGCGGCGTTCGGCGTTTTCGCGCAGCGTTCGTTCGATCTGATTGCGCGCGGCGGCGGCCTCGGCGCGTTCGGCGGTCAGCGCAGCGAGCTTGGCTTCGCTTGTGACAAGCGTTGCGCCGGCCTGCTCGAAAGCGGCCCGCGTCGTGGCCTCGCGCTCGGCGGCGCCGGCATTTTCGGAGTTGAGCGTGGCTTCTTCCTCGCGCAGGCGCTCAAGAATATCCGCATTGTCGCGGACCATGCGCTCCTCGCGGGCGATATCGCCGTCGAGCTGCTGCAGCCGGCGCTCCAGTTCGGCCTGGCGGGCGCGGATGCGGCCAGCCTCCTCCTCGATCTGAGCCTTGGCGATCGACAGGCGCTGGAAGGCGGCAGCCGCGGCGGCCTCGGCATCGCGCAGATCGGGCAGCCGGTGGGCGCCGATGCCTTGCTCACGGGCGGCAGCCATCTGGGCGGCGGCGCGGTCGCCGACCAGAGCTGTGGCAACCGCCAATGCCGAACGCGCATCGCCCTCCTGGGTTTTGGCCAAAGTCCAGCGCAGATGCAAGAGCGTGGCTTCCGCCTTGCGGATATCGGCCGACAGGTTCTTGAAGCGCGATGCCTGGCGCGCCTGGCGCTTAAGGCTTTCGATCTGGCTCTCCAGTTCGCCGACGACATCGTCCAGCCGTTCCAGATTTTGTTCGGCCGCCTTCAGCCGAAGCTCGGCCTCGTGACGGCGCGTGTGCAGGCCGGAAATGCCGGCGGCCTCTTCGAGCAGCGCGCGGCGCGCCTGCGGCTTGGCCTGGATCAGTTCGCCGATACGGCCCTGTCCGACCATGGAAGGCGAGCGCGCGCCGGTCGACTGGTCGGCGAACAGAAGCTGCACGTCCTTGGCGCGGGCTTCCTTGCCGTTGATGCGGTAGAGCGAGCCGGCTTCGCGCTCGATGCGGCGCGACACCTGCAATTCATCGGCGTCGTTGAAGGCGGCGGGCGCGGTCCGGTCGCTATTGTCGAGGAACAGCGTGACTTCGGCGGTGTTGCGGGCCGGGCGAGTTCCCGAGCCGGAAAAGATCACGTCGTCCATGCCGGACGCGCGCATGTTCTTGTATGAGCTTTCGCCCATCACCCAGCGCATCGCCTCGACAAGGTTCGACTTGCCGCAGCCATTCGGCCCGACAATGCCGGTCAGGCCACGTTCGATGACGAACTCGCCGGGTTCGACGAAGGACTTGAAGCCGAGGAGGCGAAGGCGCGAAAACTTCATTCGCGCCTGCCTGGAAGGCACAAAGGTGCGCTGACGCCGAAGCGCAGTCGCTCCGGCGCCGCCTGGACGTCAGAGCAGAGGGTCGATGATGGCCGATATTTCCTCAATCGACATCGCACCTTTGTAGGTTTTCCCGTTGATGAAGAAGGTCGGCGTCGAGTCGACCTTGAATTCATCGGCGCCGCGCTTCTGGACCGATCTCACATCGTCCAGAAGTTTCTGGTCCGTCAAGCAGGCCTCGAAGGACTCCTGTGTAAAACCGGCGAGCTTGGAGATCTGCAGCAGCGCATCCTTGGTATTGTTGACGCCGACCCAGTTGGCCTGCTGCTTGAACAGCACGTCGACCATCGGGAAATAATTGTCCTTCGAACAGCGCGCCAGCATGAAACCGGCCTCGGCGCTCGGATCGAACGGGAATTCGCGCAGGATGTAACGCGCCTTGCCGGTGTCGATGTACTTGGTCTTCAACTCAGGGAAGGTGGTCGCGGCGAAATGCGCACAATGCGGGCAGGTCATCGAGGCATATTCGACGATGGTGACCTTGGCGTCATCCTTGCCGAGCTGCTTGTCGGGCAAAGCGCCGGGCTTCAGCAGTTCGGCCATGTCGACATTGCCGGAAGACTCCGGGACCTTGACGGCGGCCGGAGTGGCAGGCGTCGAAGCAGGCGCGGGAGCCGCAGGCTTCACATCCGCTGCTTTGGCATCCTCGCCTGAATCGCTGCATGCGGCGAGCATAGCCACTGCCGGAATGACGGCCAGCGAAGACAGGAGGTTTCTGCGGGACAAGCTACGGTTCATGCGAATCACCTGACTGTGGTTTGATTTTGCAACGCAAAGGCTAGAAAAGGCGAGAGTTGGCGGGAATTAAGGCATCGCCGTCCCCATTCCAATCGCCAAACTCTACATGCAGGATCACGAATGCGCGAGATAGATGACGCGTTCATGACCGACTGATTGCCGGTTGATTACCTTGGCCGCTTCCTTTGGCCAAGAATTGTGGCGCCAAGACGCTCCAGCGAGGCGCGCAAGCCTTCATCCTCGATCTTGCCGACGGTATCGGACAATTTGGCCTTTTCGACAGAAGTCAGTGCTCTCGGCGACGGTTTCGGCCGGGCTTTGTCCCTCAGCACCGGCTTTTGCACGATCCGGATCCTGCCGATCGCGTTGAAGCCGAGAAAGGCATTGACGCGGTTGATGATCTCGCCGGTCTCGTGCTGTAGGTGCAGCGCGGCCATGCCTTCGCAGGCGATGACCAGCACCGCCGGCTCGAACGGATCGTCCTCATGCATGCGGCGCGGCCACTGGATTTTTTCGGGGCGCGAATGGCCGGCGAGCCTGGGGCCGGCGATCTCTTCCCATGACTGCACCAGCCCGATCGAAATGCCGGCCCGCTTGCGCAGCACGGGGTCGAGGATCGCGGTCGCGAGATCGCTCACCGGAACGGGATTGCCGTAAGGCGTTCTCCCTGCCATGTACGTTCTCCAGCCACGCTCCTCACCAGCCTAGAGCCAGCCCGCGATCAATGGCACTGCACGAACAGACCCGCAAGGCCGCATCCGAACCAACTCTATCGGGAGAGATCGCCGCGCGTCTGCTTGCCTGGTACGACGCGCACCATCGCGAACTGCCGTGGCGGATCACGCCGCACGCCACGGCCCGCGGTGCACGGCCGGACCCCTATCGCATCTGGCTGTCGGAGGTGATGCTGCAGCAGACCACGGTCGAAGCGGTAAAATCCTATTTTCGCGCCTTTGTCGAGAAATGGCCTGATGTGAAGGCGCTGGCGGCTGCGCCGGCCGAGGATGTGATGAAGGCCTGGGCCGGGCTCGGCTATTATTCACGGGCGCGCAACCTCAAGGCCTGCGCCGATCTGGTTGCGAGCCAGGGCGGCCGTTTTCCCGACAACGAAACGGGATTGAGGGAATTGCCGGGGATCGGCGCCTATACGGCGGCGGCGATCGCGGCGATCGCCTTCGACCGTCCGGCGGCGGTCGTCGACGGCAATGTCGAACGTGTCATCTCGCGGCTCTATTCGATCGCAACGCCGCTCAGCGAGGCAAAGCCTGAAATCCGCGCGCTCGTCGAAAGACTGGTTCCGCAGACAAGGCCGGGCGACTTCGCCCAGGCAATGATGGACCTTGGCGCCACGATCTGCACGCCAAGACGGCCGCGCTGCATGCTGTGCCCGGTGCGCGAGGATTGCAGCGCCATCCTGTCCGGCGACCCCGAGCGCTTTCCGGTCCGCCTGCCCAAGGTCGACAAACCACTCAGGCGGGGTGCCGCCTTCGTCGCCGAGCGCGGCGACGGCGCCATCCTGTTGCGCAAGCGGCCTGACAAGGGCCTGCTCGGCGGCATGACCGAGGTGCCGACCACAGATTGGACAGCCCGGATAGACGGCGCGACGACTGCCCAAGCAGCGCCCTTCCCTGCGGACTGGCGGCGCGCCGGAGAGATCGCGCATGTCTTCACCCATTTCGCGCTCGAGCTCGAAGTTTTTCACGCTCAAGTGAAAAGTGATGCGCCGGAAGGGCATTTCTGGTCGCTGGCCCATGACATTTCCGGAGAAGCGCTGCCGACCGTCATGAAAAAGGTCATCGAAGCAGCGATACCGGGCGCAACCAAAAAACACCGCCCGATTGACTAGCATTCGCTTTGAAAGGCCAGAAATGACTGAAATCCGCCATATCGTGTTCGACATCGGTCGCGTCTTGCTCCACTACGATCCGAACATTCCGTTCAGCCGCCTCATTCCCGATGCCGAAGAGCGCAAGTGGTTCTTCGACAATGTCTGCACGCATGACTGGAACATCGAGCAGGACCGTGGCCGGACGTGGGAAGAGGCGGAAGCGCTGCTGATCGCGGATTACCCGGGTCATGCTGAAAACATTCGCAATTTCCGACGCTATTGGAACGACATGGTGCCGCATGCCTATGACGACAGCGTCGCCATCATGCTCGGCCTGATCGAGAGCGGCCACGACGTGACCATGCTGACGAACTTCGCCGCCGACACGCTTGCCGAGGCAAGACTGCGCTTCGATTTCCTTAGCCGCCCGCGCGGCGTGACCGTGTCGGCCGATATCCGTGAGATCAAGCCCGACCGCGCCATCTACGACCATCACGTGGTCGCGTTCGGCCTGGAGCCCTCCGCCACGCTGTTCATCGACGACAGCCCCAGGAATGTCGACGGAGCCAGGGCGGCTGGCTGGAATGCTGTGCTGTTCACAGATGCAAAAACGCTCAAGGCGGACCTAGAGCGGTATGGCATCGCGGTGTGAGCCGCGCAGAGGCCGGAAGGTAGCGCTCTACGACTTTACACCCTGAGATCAAGCCCCTGCCCGTTCCATGCCGAGCCTGGCGATGCGGCGCAGTTCGTCGATCGGGGTCAGGCCGCCCGAGCGCTCATAGTGCCAGAAGGTCCAGCCATTGCAGGCGTCCAGGCCCTGCACTTCGGCGCCGATCTTGTGGATCGAGCCGGCGCTGTCACCGATGGCAACCGTGCCGTCCGCGCGTACCTTGGCCGACCAGCGCTTCTTGGCATCGTAAAGCGTGGCGCCGGGCTGCATAAGCCCGGTATCGATGAGGCTGACAAAGGCGACGCGCGGCTCGGCGCGCTTGCCGGTGAGCACGGTGAGATCGGCGGTTTCCAGCGGCCGCACGGCATCGATGCGCTCATTGGCGGCGTCGATATAGGCCTGCTCGCGCTCGATGCCGACGAAATGGCGGCCAAGCCGCTTGGCCACGGCGCCGGTTGTGCCGGATCCGAAGAACGGGTCGAGCACGATGTCGCCCGGCTTGGTCGAGGCCATCATGATGCGGGCGAGCAGCGCTTCCGGCTTCTGCGTCGGATGCAGCTTGTCGCCATTGTCGTTCTTCAGCCGCTCGCCGCCAGTGCAGATCGGGAACAGCCAGTCGGAGCGCATCTGGATGTCGTCGTTCGATGCCTTCATGGCTTCGTAGTTGAAGGTATAGCCCTTGCCCTTCTGGTCGCGCGAGGCCCAGATCATGGTCTCATGCGCGTTCTGGAAGCGGCGACCGCGGAAATTAGGCATTGGGTTGGTCTTGCGCCAGACGACATCGTTGAGGATCCAGAAGCCGAGATCCTGCATCTTGGCGCCGACGCGGAAGATGTTGTGGTAGGAGCCGATGACCCAGATGGTGCCATTGGGCTTCAGCACGCGGCGTGCCGCCAGGAGCCAGGCGCGGGTGAAGGCGTCATAGGCCTCGAAACTCTCGAACTGGTCCCAGTCATCGTCGACGGCGTCGACCTTGGACTGGTCGGGCCGGTGCAAATCGCCGTCGAGTTGCAGATTGTAAGGCGGATCGGCGAAGATGACGTCGATGGATTTTTCCGGCAGCCGGTCGAGCGCGGCGACACAATCGCCCTTGAGGATCGTGTCCAGCCACTCGGATTGCTGGGGGGCGTGGGAGAGGTCGGCGAGAAGACGCACGGCAGACATTTTTACACCCAAGGCACGCGTTACTGTTTACTCCCCGTTATGGTTACCGATCAGCGTAAATATTCGGTGAAGGACGCAACGGTCCAGGCAGCCCTGACGTCGTCAATTTGCGCAGCCCGGCCCGTTGGTGTATGTCGCGCCGCTTGAGCCTTGCCGGGCCTCCATCACCCTCCCTCGTTCGGATTGCCATGCCCCAGCCAGATCTTGTCATCTTCGATTGCGACGGCGTGCTCGTCGATTCCGAAATCATCGCAGCCCGCGTCGAGGCCGAATTGCTGACCTTGGCCGGATATGAAATCTCGGCTGAGGAATACGCCGAAACCTATGCCGGACTGACCTTCAAGGACATCATGATGCGGGTCGAGCAAAAATCCGCCATCCCGTTCCAGGCCTCGATGATCGACCGGGCCGAAGAGCTGGTCGACCGCAAACTGCGCAGCGACGTGCGCGCCATCGACGGCGTGCGCGAGGCGGTCGCCGCGGTCACCGCGCCGCGCTGCGTCTGCTCGAACTCACGCTTGGAGCGGATCGAGTTCATGCTCGAGAAAGTGGGCCTGCTGCCGTTCTTCGCCGGCCGGATTTTTTCAGCGCTGGAAATACCAAGCAAGAAAACCAAGCCCGCGCCGGATGTGTTCCTGATCGCGGCGCAGCAACTCAACGCCAATCCGGCAAACACCTTCGTCATCGAGGATTCGGTGCACGGCGTCACCGGCGCCAGGGCCGCTGGCATGCGCGTGATCGGCTTCACCGGCGCCGCGCACAGCTATCCCGGCCATGCCGATGTGCTGACCGAAGCCGGCGCCGAAACCGTCATCCGCCGCTGGGCCGAACTGAAAAGTGTGGTTGCGGCTCTGTCGGAGTGGTCGGACGCCTGAACCGATCAGTCCTTGGCTTTGGCCGACTTAGCCGGTTTCTTCTTTGCCCTGTTGTAGGCAATCGCGGCGCGGACGAGCGCTTTCAGCGCATCCGCATCGATCACGTCGCCCTCCGACACATCGATGGCGCGCCACACCTTGCCGTTGAGCCCGTTGTTGAACAGCCTGTCGGGATCCGGCAGGCTGGCGCCGTGAGAAAAGGTCAGCTTCACCTTGTCCTTGTGAGCGTTGCCGACGGCGATCATGCCGTCGCGTGACCATACCGGGCTGCCCATCCACTTCCACTCCTCGATGATTTCCGGGTCGGCGTCGAGGATGGTCTTGCGCAGGCTGGCCAACGTCTTGCCCCGCCAATCGTCCAGCTCCCGGATTCGGGCATCTATCCGCTCGGAGGCAGAGGCGCCTCCCTCGTCCTTGCTCGACATGCTGATCTTCATGGTCTGCCTCCGTTCACATCTTCTCGCCGGGCAATCGGCTGGCCTGCTTCACCCAGGAGGCGAAGCGGGCTTCGTCGATCTCTTCGCCTTCATGGATGTCGAGATACCGCACTTCCTTTTGCCTGGAACGGCCGGGAGGCACAGGATCGAGCGACGTGCCGCGAAAGAAGGCGACTTTGACGTATCTGGTGAAGCAATGCAGGCTGAGGAACCAACCGTCGCCCTCGATGCCATAGAACGGTGAGTTCCACTTCACCGCCTTGTAGACGCCGGGGACGGCGCTGACGATAAGTGCGTCGATCCGGCGCCCGACATCGCTTTTCCAGCCCGGCATGGCAGCAATATACGCCTGCACCGGAGCGTCCCCATAGGCCTTCGGGATCTGCGGGTTGCCGCCCGAAAGCAGGACCGGCTTTTCCGGCTTGTCTGGGCCGGTTTTGCGACCTTCGATTTTCCCAGCGCCTTGGCCATGTCCTACCCTTGCGCGCCCTGCTCGCCACGCGATCTCGCGACGTAAGGCAGCACGAACATGTAGAGGCCGCTGAACAGCAGCAGGAATAGCGGCAGCAGCGGCGAATAGACCACCCAGGCCGGAGGTTGCCCGAACGCCATGGTGATGAAATTGGCTGCCACGGTCAGCGTGAAGATGATCGACAGCCAACGATGGGTTTGACGTATCCATTTGCTCAAGTTCATTGCAACTTCCTCTTGAAACCAGCGCCTACCAACGCGCCAGTTGGGTGATCTGGATGAGATTGCCGCAGCTGTCGTTGAGCTGGGCGATGGTCGAGCCGGTCACTTCTGTCGGCGCCATGGCGAACGCACCGCCGCGTCCCTTGATGCGCTCGTAATCACCCTTGACGTCGTCGGTGAACAGCATGAGCGCGGGCTGCCCCTGCTTGAAGATGGCCTGCTGGTAGGCCTTGGCGGCCGGGTTGTCGTTGAGCGCCAGCTGTAGCTCGGCTCCCTCGGGCTCATCGGGTGAGATGACGGTCAGCCAACGAAAAGCCCCATTGCTGAAGTCGGCCTTCACAGCAAAGCCCAGCACGTCGGTGTAGAAGCGCAGTGCGTTGTCCTGGTTGTCCACATAGACGCTGGTCAGCTTGATCTTCATCGATTTTCTCCTTTTTGCATTCGGTGCCCCGCGGTCAGGGCATGGCGCTGAAATTTGTGCCGGCAGGCCTCAATCCGGCTTCGCCAGAAGCTGCTCCAGCTTGGTGAGGAATTGCTGCCACCCGGCCCTGGCGCCGCCATAGGCCTGCTTCTGGCTCGGATGGAAGCCCGACTGCTCGACGCGCAGATGGGTCCCCGTGCTGGTGGGCGTGAGCGTGAACGTCACCACGCTCTTCAGATTGTAGGCGGCATCCTCATGGGCAAAATCCCAGCTGTAGGACAGCGTCCTGTTTTGCTCGATGGCCAGCACCTCGCAATCGAGCACGCCGCCCCAGTCGCCGCGAAGATTGAAACTGTGGCCGACGGCAAGCTTGAAATCGTTCTTCATGAGCCACTCCTCCATCAGATGCGGCTGCGTCAACGCGCGCCAGATCTTCTCCGCCGGCCACGATATGTCCCGCTCGACAACGACGGTGCGCAGTTCGGGATTGCTCACTGGTCCATCCTTTTCAGCAGGTTCTCGAGATCATCGAAGCGGCTCTCCCAGAATCCTGTCATTTGAACTGTCCAGTCGGTCAGCGGACCAAGTGCCTCGGGCTGCGCGCTGTAGTGGGTCTGGCGTCCGGCGTGGCGGTCACGCACCAGGCCGGCCAGCTTCAGGACGCCGAGATGCTTCGACACCGCCGGTTGCGAGACCCCGGACTGCGCCGTCAGCGCCCCCACGGTCTGCTCACCTTGGCGGCACAAGCGCTCGAAGATGGCCCGCCGGGTCGGGTCGGCAAGCGTTCTGAACAAAGTATCGTGGGCGTCCGGCATCGGGATCAATAACCTGCGAGCTATTGATTGACGTATAACCGCCGGGATATGGATGAGTCAAGTGCGCTGGCGGAATGGATCGAGATTAAAGCGCAGACGCGACCTGCCGCAGGCGCACGCCTGCAGGATTACGATCGGATCGTTTGGATCTTTCAAAGAGTTGACCGGCACCGTCGCAGCAGCGACGGCGCCCAGGCGCTTAGTTCGTCGCGGGAGCGCGCTTCTTTTTCTTGCCGGACTTCTTGTCCACCGCCGCCGGCGCGGTGTCGTCATAGCCGGCATAGACAGTGTAATCCCGGGCGGAGGGTTCGGGCACGACGACGTTGGGATCGGTGAACACGAACTGGGTGGCGGTCGAGGGATCGCTGACCTGGATCTGATAGGGGTGGATCTGCGAATAAAGCACGTCGGGGCCGTGCATGACGGCAATGCGGATCGGCATGGTGATGGTGCCGGGGGCGAACAGCGGTCCCGGCACGATCTTGCCGGCAACGCCAACCTTCATCGTCAACTGGCCGTTGGCACGGCTGCAATCGCGGCTCACATCGCTGATCGAGGCCTGGTAGATGATCTTGGCCGGATCCTTGTTCGGATCGACGATGGAGCCGTCAGGCGCCGTCTGCGCGGCGGCAGCGGCCTCGGCATCCTGTGTTGCATCAGCCTTTTTCTTTTTCGGCTGCGGCGCGCCCTTGGCGTAGGTATTGAAGTATGCGGTGCCATCGCGCACCGTCACTTTCGGGCAGTAGGCCTGCAACTGGCTGGCGAGAACCTTGGGATCCTGAGGCGGTATTGGCGCATTCGGGTCGGTCTTCTTGCCGAAACCGAGATTGAGGATGCCATTGTCGCTCGATTGGCAACCGGCGGCGGCAAGCATAAAGCCGGTTAGCGCCAGACCCGCGACAAAGCGACGGTTGAACTTATGAAACGCCATGAAACTGCACTTCCCTCTCGCAAAGTTGGTGACGTATAGCAACGCCACGGCAAAAATGCGACTGAGGCGGCTCGGAAAATTAACCAATTGCCGTGGATGAAACCGGCGGCAGCAATGGACCTTTGACGATGCGCTATGTGAGTACCCGCGGGGATGCGCCCGTGCTTGGATTTGCCGATGCGGTGCTGGCGGGGCTGGCCCGCGACGGCGGGCTTTATGTGCCGCAGACATGGCCGCAGTTTTCGGCAGCCGAGATCCGCGCCATGCGCGGCCTGCCCTATGCGGACCTCGCCATCCGCGTGCTGACGCCGTTCCTCGGCGGCGAGATCGCCGCACCCGTCTTCGAGCGCCTGGTGCGAGAAGCCTATGCCACCTTCCGCCACCGGGCCGTCTGCCCGCTGGTGCAGACCGGCGCCAACACGTTCATCCTCGAGCTCTTCCACGGTCCGACGCTGGCCTTCAAGGACGTTGCCATGCAGCTGCTTGCCCGGCTGATGGACCATGTACTGACTGAGCGCGGCCAGCGCGCCACCATCGTCGGCGCGACCTCGGGTGACACTGGCGGCGCCGCCATCGATGCCTTTGCCGGCCGCGACCGAACTGACATTTTCGTGATGTTCCCGCATGGCCGCGTCTCGCCGGTGCAGCAGCGGCAGATGACGACATCGACGGCCGCCAACGTCCAGGCGCTGGCGATCGAAGGCAATTTCGACGATTGCCAGGGCCTGCTGAAGGATATGTTCAACGATCATGGTTTTCGTGATCGCGTGTCGCTGTCGGGCGTCAATTCGATCAACTGGGCCCGCATCATGGCCCAGATCGTCTATTATTTTTCCTCGGCGCTTTCGCTCGGCGCGCCGGACAGGCCGGTCTCCTTTACCGTGCCGACCGGCAATTTCGGCGATATTTTCGCCGGTTACGCCGCCAAGAAGATGGGCCTGCCGATCGAGCGGCTGATCGTCGCCACCAACGACAACGACATATTGGCGCGCACTTTCGCGACCGGTGAATACCGCACCAAGGGTGTGTTTGCGACGACGTCGCCATCGATGGACATCCAGGTATCGTCGAACTTCGAGCGACTGCTGTTCGAGGCCTGCGACCGTAACGCAGAGACGGTGCGGCGTTACATGGCCGGCCTCAAGCAATCCGGCGCCTTCACCATCGAAACCGCGGAAATCGACCGGATGCGGTCCGAATTCGACGCCGGGCGCGCCGATATGGACGAGGTTGCAGCCACCATTCGCTCGACGCTCGAATCCAGCAATTATCTGCTCGATCCGCACACGGCCGCGGCCGTGCATGTCGCCGCCGGCCAGGCCGACGGTGCAGTGCCGATGGTGGTGCTGGGCACGGCGCACCCGGCCAAGTTTCCGGCCGCCGTCGAAGCCGCCTGCGGCGTGTGGCCGGCCCTGCCCGCATGGCTGGGGTCCTTGATGTCAGCCGACGAAAAGTACACGGTACTTCCATCCGACCTGAAAATGGTGGAAGATTACGTGAGCCGCCACTCAAGGGCAGCGCGTTAGGGAGTACTTGCCATATGGGTGTTGAGGTAAGCCGTCTGTCGAACGGCCTGACAGTCGCCACCGAAACCCTTCCAAGCCTCGAATCCGTTGCCCTTGGCGCCTGGGTCAAGTCCGGCGCCCGCAATGAGCGTGACGACGAGCACGGAATGGCCCATCTGCTCGAGCATATGGCCTTCAAGGGTACGAAAAGGCGGACGGCCTTCGAGATCGCCTCGGAAATCGAGGATGTCGGCGGCGAGATCAATGCCGCCACATCAGTCGAGACGACGTCCTATTACGCCAGGGTGCTGTCCGACGATGTGCCGCTGGCGGTGGATATCCTTGCCGATATCCTGCAGGAGTCCGAATTCGACCCAGAGGAACTGGAGCGCGAGCAGCATGTGATCCTGCAGGAGATCGGCGCCGCGCACGACACACCCGACGACATCGTCTTCGACCGTTTCACCGAGACCGCCTTCCGCCACCAGACGATCGGCCGCTCGATCCTCGGCACGCCGGAAACCGTCAAATCCTTCACCTCCAAACAGCTGCATGATTTCATCGAGCGCCAATATGGCGCCGAGAAGATGGTGATCGTGGCGGCAGGCGACATCAAGCATGACAATTTCGTGCGCGAGGTCGAAAAGCAGCTCGGCGGTTTCCGCAGCAAGTCCGACAGCACGATGCCGCAATATGCGCAGTATGTCGGCGGCGATTTCCGCGAGGATCGCGACCTGATGGACGCGCAGATCGTGCTCGGCTTCGAAGGCCGAGCCTATCATGTGCGCGATTTCTACGCTTCGCAGGTGCTGTCGATGATCCTCGGCGGCGGCATGTCGTCCCGGCTGTTCCAGGAGGTTCGCGAAAAGCGTGGCCTGTGCTATTCGGTCTATGCTTTCCACTGGGGTTTTTCCGATACCGGCATCTTCGGCGTTCATGCCGCGACCGGGCAGAGCGACATTGCCGAACTGGTTCCGGTCATTATCGACGAGCTGCAGAAGGCCGGCGAGAATATCCTTCAGGAAGAGCTCGACCGCGCCCGCGCGCAATACCGCGCCGGCCTGATCATGTCGGCTGAAAGCCCGGCCAGCCGCGCCTCGCAGATCGCCAGGCAGCTGCTTCTGTTCGGCCGGCCGATCGCCAAGGAGGAGTTGATGGAACGGCTGTCGGCGCTGACCGTCGAGCGGCTGACCGACCTTTCGTCCCGGCTGTTTTCGACCAAGCCGACGCTGACCGCGGTTGGACCGGTGGGTACGCTCGCGCCCTATGAGGCGATTCTCGATTCGCTTGCGGGCACGCACACCACGGCCCGCAAGCTCGCCGTCTAAGCCTTCAAGCGCCGGTGTTCGCGCTCCCTTTCTTTCGCCGTGACCTGCCGGCACTGAAAGGCGACCGGGTCATGCTGCGCGTGCCCTACACCAACGACTATCGCGAATGGTCGGCGGTGCGCGGCGAAAGCCGTGCCTTCCTCGAACCGTGGGAGCCGCGCTGGACGCCCGATGAACTCGACCGCACCGCCTGGCGGCTGCGCATCGGCCGCTACCGCGAAGACTATGCGCAGGGAACCGCCATCGCCTTCTTCATCTTCGAGAAGGCGAGCGGCAAGCTTGCAGGCGGCATTACACTCGGCAATATCCGCCACGGCGTCTCGCAAAGTGGCCATGTCGGGTACTGGATCGGAGAGCGGTTTGGCGGCCGCGGCCTGATGACCGACGCGGTCAAGGTGGTCTGCCGCTTCGCCTTCGATACGCTGAGGTTGCACCGGATCGAAGCTGCCTGTATTCCCGACAATATCCGGTCGATCCGCGTGCTTGAAAAAGCCGGATTCCGGCGCGAAGGACTTCTGCGATCCTACCTCAGGATCAACGGCATCTGGCAGGACCACTACCTCTACGCCCGGATCGCGGACGATCCGCCGGGCGCTGGAACGAAGGACTGATTTTTGACGAATTTCCTGCGAAACGGGTCGCTGTTGGCCTTTGTTCTGGCGGTTGTCGTCACGCTTTGCGCGGCGCTCCCGGCCTTCGCCGTCGAACCGATCAAGATTGCCCGCGACGATGTCGCGCTCGACCTGTCGCGCGCCGTCCAGATCTACGTCAATCAGGGCGAAAACTTCCAGGTGTCGACCGCGCCCGGTCCCGACGGCATCGTGCGGCGCATCGAGGTCGAGGCCAATGACGCGCGCTCGAGCGGCGACTGGGCGGTGTTCGCGCTCGCCAACACCACCGACCAGCAGCTCGACCGGCTGATCGTGGCGCCGCATTTCCGGCTGGTGAATTCCGGCATCTTCTGGCCCGATCTCGGCGCCACCCGCATCGCCGCGATCACACCCAGCGAGGGCTTCGCGCTCGACCGCCAGTCAAGCTCCGACGCCGACGTGTTCCGGGTGACGCTGAACCCGGGAACGGTGATCACCTTCATCGCCGAACTCGCCTCGCCGAAGCTGCCGCAGGTCTACCTATGGGAGCCGGAAGCCTACAAGGACTCGGTCAATTCCTATACGCTGTTCCGCGGCATCGTCATCGGCATTGCCGGCCTTCTGGCGCTGTTCCTGACAATTCTGTTCGTGGTCAAGGGAACCTCGATGTTTCCGGCGACCGCAGCGCTGGCCTGGGCGGTTCTGGCCTATATCTGCGTAGATTTCGGCTTTCTAAACAAGATCATAGAGATATCGCCCGGCAACGAGCAGATGTGGCGAGCGGGAACCGAGGTGGCGCTTGCGGCGACCTTCGTGGTGTTCCTGTTCGCCTATCTCAACCTCAACCGGTGGCACGGCCATTTCAGCTATGGCGCGCTGGTCTGGATCCTCGGCCTGGTGCTGATTGCGGGTGTGGCCATCATCGATCCGGCCGTCGCCGCCGGTATTGCCCGGCTGTCCTTCGCCGCCACCGCGCTGACCGGGCTCGGCCTGATCATCCTGCTGGGTCTTCGTGGTTACGACCGTGCGATCATGCTGGTGCCCAGTTGGGTGATGGTGCTGCTATGGCTGTGCGGGTCGTGGATGGCGATCACCGGCATGCTCGACAACGACATCGCCCAGCCGGCATTGGGCGGCGGGCTGATCCTGATCATCCTTTTGATCGGCTTCACCGTCATGCAGCATGCCTTTGCCGGCGGCGCGCTGCATCAGGGCCTGTTCTCCGATCTCGAGCGCCAGGCGCTGGCCGTGGCCGGCTCCGGCGACACGGTGTGGGACTGGGACGTGCTGCGCGACCGCGTCGTCACCAAGCCCGACGTCAGCATCCAGCTTGGCCTGGCGCCCAACAGCCTGGGGGGTGCGGCCCGCAACTGGCTGCCGGTGCTGCATGCCGACGACCGCGACACGTTCCGCACCACCCTCGACGTGGTGCTCGAACATCGGCGCGGCCGGGTCTCGCAGAATTTCCGCCTGCGCGGCGCCGACGGGCACTACCACTGGTTCTTGCTTCGGGCGCGGCCGGTGATCGGCTCGGACGGCGAAGTGATTCGCTGCGTCGGCACCATGGTCGACGTCACCGAGCAGAAAAAGTCCGAGGAAAGGCTGCTGCACGATGCCGTTCACGACAATCTGACCGGCCTGCCCAACCGCGAACTTCTGATGAACCGGCTGGAAGCCATCATCTCGATCGCGCGCACCGAAGAGAAGGTGCGCCCGACCGTCTTCGTCATCGACATCGACCGTTTCAAGCAGGTCAATGACGGGCTTGGCATCTCGGCCGGCGACACCATCCTGCTCACCATTGCGCGCCGTTTGCACCGGCTGTTGAAACCGAAGGATTCGCTGTCGCGCTTTGCCGGTGACCAGTTCGCCCTGATGCTGCTCTCCGAACAGGAACCCTCCCGCATCGCGGCGGTGGCAGACGCCATCAAGCACGCCATCAACAACCCGATCACCTTCGCCAAGCGCGAGATCGTGCTGACTGCCTCGATCGGCCTGATCACCTGGACCTCGGCGCAGACTTCGGCAGAAGACATGGTCAAGGACGCCGAGCTTGCCATGCACCAGGCCAAGCGCTTCGGCGGTGACAGGATCGAGCCGTTCCGGCCGGCCTTCCGCACCGTCGGCACCGACCGGCTGCAATTCGAATCCGATCTGCGCCGCGCCATCGAGCGGCGCGAATTCACCCTTGCCTACCAGCCGATCGTACGGCTGGAGGACGGCAGCATTGCCGGCTTCGAGGCGCTGCTGAGGTGGGACCATCCGCGCCGCGGCATGATCCCGCCGGGCGATTTCATCCCGGTCGCCGAAAGCTGTGGCCTGATCGTGCAGCTTGGGCTGTTTGCCATGCAGCAGGCGGCCGAAGACCTCGCCGGTTGGCAAAAGCAGATCGGCGACACGCCGCTGTCGGTGTCGGTCAATCTGTCCAGTCGCCAGCTGATCCGCCGCGACCTGGTCAGCGATGTCCGCTCGGTCATCGCGCGCGCCAATCTGAAGCCGCGCTGCTTCCGGCTCGAACTTACCGAATCGCTGGTGATGGACAATCCAGAGCAAACCTCGCATGTGCTGACCAAGCTCAAGCAGCTCGGCATCGGCCTGTCGCTGGACGATTTCGGCACCGGCTATTCCTCGCTCGCCTATCTGACCCGCTTCCCCTTCGACACCATCAAGATCGACAAGAGCTTCGTCGACGACGCGACGCCGAAGCGGGCGGTGCTGCTCAAATCCATGGTCAACATGGCGCATGAACTCGGCCTGTCGGTGGTGGCCGAGGGCATTTCCGACGAAAGCGATGCGCTGGAACTGCGCCAGATGGGCTGCGAATATGTGCAAAGCTTCATGTTCGGCGCGCCGATGCCAGGCGACCAGGTGCTGAAGGCGTTGAAAGAGCAGTACCCGATGACGCAGGCGTGACGGGTGAGGCATGCGTCGTGCAGGCGCGTGGTTACATTGGAATGAACCCCGAAAATTAGCTGAAGCGACCGCGCCTTCGTCATCCTAGGGCGAAGCAAGGAGCGCAGCGACGCGGCGCAGACCCTAGGATGACGAAAGTGGCGGGCGGCTTCGGCTAGTCGCGAAGGTTCGGCGGAACGTCGGCGAGGCGAGGCCTCAGGCGTGCCCCGCGGCCAGGCTCAAATGCGCCAGATCAATCCCGATCGATGCCAGGATGCGGTCGTATTTGCGCTCGATGTCGGCGTCGAACAGAAGCTCCGGCGTGGCCGGACAGGTCAGCCAGCCATTCTCGGCGATCTCGGTTTCCAGCTGGCCGGCGCCCCAGCCGGAATAGCCGAGCGCCATCAACGCGCGCCGCGGGCCGCGGCCGGACGAGATGGCGCGCAATATGTCGACCGTCGCGGTCAGGCAGATATCGTCGGAGACGGTGAGCGAGGATTCCACCCGGTAGTCGCCCGAGTGCAGGACGAAGCCGCGGCTACGGTCGACGGGGCCGCCATTGCGCACGACGAAGTCGCGAGCCTGCGCCGGCAGCCTGATCGCCTCCTGCTCGTTCATGATGCCGAGCTGCACCAGAAGATCGGGAAACAGCATCTGTTGCGTCTGGTTGATGATCAGGCCCATGGCGCCTTCATCGCTGTGCGCACAGATGTAGATGACCGAGCGCGTGAAGCGATCGTCCTTCATGCCGGGCATGGCAATCAGAAACTGGTCGTCAAGAAAGCCGCGTCCACCGGCCGTCTTTTTGTGGCGCAACAAGTCCATGGACGGGAGCGTAACGCGTTTCCGGGACGCCGAAAAGATGCGCCGCGTGGGATTCGGCCAAAGCCCAATGGTTGGAACAACTGAATCTTGAGTGCGAACTTCGCTCGGCCGATTGCTTGAACCCAACTGTTCCTTGCCCGAAGGTCACGCAAATATGATACGCAGAGCGCCATGAAAACATTGCGCGGCCATGAACTGACGATCAAATCAACGCCATGCAAAGATTGAAAATCCTGCTGCTCGGCGCCGCCATTGGATGCGGAGCAGCTATTCCCGCCGCCGCGTCCTCTTCCGACTGGTACAACAGCGAAGGCGGCAGGGTGCGGCTGGTGACATCAGGCAAGGCCGACGAGGCCGGTCGCATCCATGGCGTGCTCGACATTGCGCTCAAGCCCGGCTGGAAGACCTACTGGCGCGATCCGGGCGACGCCGGCGTGCCGCCGCAGATCGACGTTTCGGCCAGCACCAACATCACCGATGCGGCGTTTTCCTTCCCGCCGCCGCAGCGCCATGACGACGGCTACGGCAAATGGGCCGGCTACAACCATCCGGTCTCGCTGCCGGTGACATTCACTTTGTCGTCGCCTGGGGATGCGGCCGTCATCGATGCCGACATCTTTCTTGGCATCTGCGAGACGATCTGTATTCCGGTGCAGACGCGGCTGAGCGTCGATCCCGCCGCCGATCCCGACAATGCCGAGGATGCGGCGCTGGTGAAGGCTGCACTCGCCACCTTGCCCGCGCCTGCCAAGCCCGATTTCGGGATCAAGGTGCTGCCGGGCGACCATGAGACGCTGATCGTCGAGGCGACTTTTCCCGGCGATCCGGAGGCGGCGGATTTATTCGTCGCCGGGGGACGCGACTATATGTTCGGGGCGCCTGCACGCAGCGAAAAGGACGGCCGGCTGGTGTTTACCATTCCGATCCTCGACCGGCCGTCGACGACACCGACCGATGGCGGGTTGTATTACACCCTGACAAGTGCCGAAGGCGCGGTCGAGGGCGTTCTGCCGTTCCCCTGATACGGAACCCGATCCAGGCTTTCCCTTGATCCAGGCCTTGTCGGCGGTTGCGGGAGATGCCCGATTTCGCTATCGCAAGAAACCTTCCCTGCTTTTCACACGAGGACCATCATGACGATTGCCGTTGGCGACAAACTGCCCGATGCGACCTTCAAGGAAATGACCGCCGACGGCGCCAAGGTGATCACCTCGGCCGAGATTTTCGCGGGCAAGAAGGTCGTGCTGTTCGGCGTTCCAGGCGCCTTCACGCCGACCTGCAGCAACAATCATCTGCCGGGCTATCTCGAGAACCACGATGCCATCCTGGCCCGCGGCGTCGACACCATCGCCGTCGTCTCCGTCAACGATGTCCATGTCATGGGCGCCTGGGCCAATTTCACCGGCGGTCAAGGCAAGATCCTCTATCTCGCCGACGGCAATGGCGACTTCGCCAGGTCGATCGGCCTCGACTCCGACTATTCCAGCGGCGGCATGGGATTGCGCTCGAAGCGCTTCTCGATGATCGTCGACAACGGCAAGGTCACGGCGCTCAATGTCGAGACCAAGCCAGGAGTCGACACATCGGGTGCCGCTCACATTCTGAGCCAGCTCTAAACCGCGGCGGCCGCGTCGGCTCATGAGCGCCATGGCCTGACGACGACGCGCTTCCAGCCGGATTGCCTGCTTTGGGGGACATCGACGATGTTTGACATCATCTGGCGCAGCGTTGCGATCGGCATCGGCGCCACGGTGCTGATGGATCTTTGGGCGCTGTTCCTGCATCTGGCGCTCAGCCAGCCGCGGCCGAACTGGGGGCCGCCCGGCCGCTGGGTCTGGCACCTTAGGGAAGGCAAGGTTTTCCACGACGATATCGCCCATGCCGGACCCTATGCGCATGAGCAGGCGCTGGGCTGGGCCTTCCATTATGTCACCGGCATCGTCTACGGCTTCATCCTGGTGGCGCTGGCGGGCACGGCATGGCTGGACGCGCCGACCTTCCTGCCGGCCTTCATCCTCGGCATGGTCACCATCGGCGCCGGCTGGTTCCTGCTGGCGCCCGGCATGGGCGCCGGCTGGGCTGCGTCAAAGCGCCCCAACGCGATGCAGATCCGCGCCTTCAACGTGATCTCGCACACGGTGTTCGCGCTCGGCCTCTACGGCACGGCCCTGCTGATCCGCTGAGGACAGGTTCTATCCGCTGGTCGCCAGCGGCTTCATCGCGGCTACGGTATCGATGATCTCCTGACATCCGCTTTAGCGCGGCGCCAGACTGTCTATCGGCCGCCATCCGTGGACGACGCGGCGCGTGCCGACATCATAGGCGAAGTAATTGCCGCCGCCGGCCGGCTGATCCGCCGCGCGGCTGATTGCGCGGCCGCTGAGCGAGAGCAGCAAGAGCGTTCCGACGCCGCCATGGCCGACGAAGGCAATGTCGCCGCCGTCGGCAGCACCCAGCACCGTTTCGACCTCGCTGACAATGCGTTGCTGGGCGTCGATGGCCCGTTCCCAGCCGCGGATGCTTTTGTGCGGGTCGGCGAAGAACTGGTCGGCGACCACCTCGAACTCCGGCGGCGGCAGGAAGCCGGTTGCCGACCGATCGTTCTCATGCATGCGCTCCCTCACCTCGACCGCGAGGCCGAGGTGTTTGCCAAGGATCTCGGCGGTTTCGATCGCCTTGCGCTCGGCCGACGAGACGACACGGCGAATCGACCCGACCCATGGCTGATCGAGCATGGCTGATGCTGTCGCTCGTCCGATCTCGGACAGCCCCCAGTGCGGCACGGGAACGTTGGCATCGATCTGAACCTGGGGATGGGTGATGTAGTATACGATCGGCATGAGTGAGGTCTCCTGCCGATAGCTTGAGCTCAATAGCTCTGGGTCGAGCGCCGTGCCCGCGGCGCCGGCTGCTTCTCGGATGCCGCCGGCTTCAGCGCCACTTTCGGCGCCGCAGGTTTGGCTGAGCCCCTCTTGAACGGCGCCATGCCTTCCCTTGCGAGTTCGTCGGCGCGTTCGTTCTCGGTGTGGCCGGCATGGCCCTTGACCCAGTTCCAGGTCACGTTGTGGCGCCGATTGGCCTCATCCAGCGCCTGCCACAGTTCACCGTTCTTGACCGGCTTCTTGTCGGCGGTCTTCCAGCCGTTTTTCTTCCAGCCGTGGATCCATTTGGAGATACCGTCCATGACATATTTGCTGTCGGTGTGAAGCTCGACGGCGCACGGCTCCTTCAGCGCATTCAGCGCCGAGATGGCGGCCAGCAGTTCCATACGGTTATTGGTCGTCTCGGCCTCGCCGCCCGACAATTCCTTGGTCTTGCCGTTGAAGCGCAGGATGGCGCCCCAGCCGCCGGGACCGGGATTGCCCGAGCAGGCACCGTCGGTGAAGATTTCGACCTGCTTGGTCATGTCAGTCCGTATTCCGAAGGCGACTTGATCGCGCGGTGGAAGCGCATGCGGCGGATATATTCGGTCGGATCGCGCTTCATGACCAGCCCGCCGTCGGGAACGGTCAGCCAGTCATAGAGCCGGGTCAGCATAAAGCGCAGCGCCGAGCCACGCGAAAGCATCGGCAGCGCTGCTTTCTCGCCCTCGCTCAAAGGCCGCACGCTCTGATAGCCGGCCAGCAGCGCCGTGCCTTTGGTCAGGTTGAAGGAGAAATCCTTCTCGAAACACCAGGCGTTGAGACAGGTGGCGACGTCATAGGCGTAGAGGTCGTGGCAGGCGAAATAGAAGTCGATGAGGCCGGACAGTTTCTCGCCGAGGAAGAAGACATTGTCGGGAAACAGATCGGCATGGATGATGCCTGCCGGCAGGCCCTGCGGCCAATGGCGTTCGAAATCCGCGAAATCCGCGTCGACCTCGGCCGCCAGTCCCGGCTCGACCTCGTCGGCTCGGTCGCGCGAGGCATTCCAGAGTTTGCGCCAGCCCTCGATGGCCAGTGCGTTGTTACGCGTCATCGCAAAATCCTGCCCGGCCAAATGCAGTGCGGCGAGGGACTTGCCGACCTCCGCGCAATGCGCCGCTGTCGGCCGCCGCAGCGACAGGCCTTCGAGGAAGGTGATGATGACCGCGGGACGGCCGGCCAGCGTGCCGATGACGGTGCCGTCATGCGCGGTCACCGGCAGCGGACAGGAAATGCCTTTGCGGGCGAGATGGCCCATCAGGCCGAGGAAGAACGGCAGGTCGGCCTTGTCGACGCGCTTCTCGTAGAGCGTCAGTATGTAAGAGCCGCTTGAGGTGTGCAGCAGGAAATTCGAATTCTCCGTGCCTTCGGCGATACCCTTGTAGGACAAGAGTTCGCCGACCGGATATGCCCTCAGGAACGCGCCGAGTTCGCCTTCATTGACGTCGGTGTAGACCGCCATGGGCTGTTCACGCGGCTCCGTTGACGAAGGCCATGTCGGCCCGTGTCAGTTCGACATCGCGCAGAACCCGCATGACTGGAAAATCCTCCGTTTCGGTGGCCGTGATCGCCAGGTCGATGGTCACCTCGAAGCGCTGGCGGAAGGCGTCGATGATCTCGTCGACGATGATCTCCGGCGCCGACGCGCCGGCAGACAGGCCGAGCGTCGAGATATTTGTGATGTCATTCCACGGAATTTCGGCGGCGCGCTGTACGAGAAGCGACATGGTGGCGCCGGCGCGCTCCGCCACTTCGACAAGACGGCGCGAATTGGAGGAATTGGGCGCACCGACGATCAGATAGAGATCGGCGCCGGCGGCGGTTTCCTTGACCGCTTCCTGGCGGTTGGTGGTGGCGTAGCAGATCGATTCGGCGGCCGGTGCATGCAGTTGCGGGAAGCGCTCCTGCAGCACCCGCAATATGCCGGCAGTGTCTTCGACCGACAACGTTGTCTGGCTTACGAAGCCGAGCGCTTCCGGGTCGGCGGGGGCAAAGGTCCCAGCGTCGGCTTCGGTCTCGATCAGCGTGACGGCGCCTTCAGCCAGTTGGCCCATGGTGCCGATCACTTCGGGATGGCCGGCATGGCCGATCAGAAGCACATGGCGGCCGAGCCGCTGATGGCGCATCGCCTGCTTGTGCACCTTGGACACCAGCGGGCAGGTGGCGTCGAGATAGAAGAGCTCGCGTGCCTTGGCGTCGGCCGGCACCGATTTCGGCACGCCGTGGGCCGAGAAGACAACCGGCGACTTGCGGTGCTCGGCCGGGATTTCCGAGAGTTCCTCGATGAAAACCGCGCCAAGGCTTTGCAGGCCCTCGACGACATAGCGGTTGTGCACGATCTCGTGGCGGACATAGACCGGCGCGCCGTATTTCTTCAACGCCAGCACGACGATCTGGATGGCGCGGTCGACACCGGCGCAAAAGCCGCGCGGCTGGCAGAGCCGGATCGTCAGCGGTGGTTTTGTGGCGGTCTGCAGCATGATTCCAGATCGGTTGATCGTATCGTGACGCGAAATGAGGTGTGCACCCCTGCCCTGTCAAGGGCAGTTGAGATCAGGTTGAATGGTCAACCTGATCTAACTCTTTGTTGGAGCATGATCTTGTCCGAAACCGGTTCCCACTTTTCGGGGTGATGCTCTGGATCATTCAGTCTTTGCCGGACCGCGCAGCCTGACGATCAGAACCGCGGCAAGAGCCGCCGCCAGGCCATACCAGGTGAAGGCATATTGCAGATGAGAATTCGGCAGGTCGATGATGGTGACGCCGCCGACCGGCAGCCCGCCCGGGTTCGGCGTCTTGTCGGCGTCGATGAAGATCGGCACCAGCACGGCACCGGCCGGCAGGCCGGCACTCGCCGCCATGACATCACGATCCTTCCAATAGAAGATGTTCTTGGCCACGTCATTGTCGGGCAGCATCATCGACGGCTTGGCCGGCAGCGGGTTGCGCGCCAGGCCGGTGACCGTGACCTTGCCGGTCACCTGCCCTTGCGGGCGCTTGGCGGCATCCTTGACATCATAGGGAACGAAGCCGCGGTTGATCAGGACATAGCGGCCATCGTCGAGGGCCAGCGGGGTATAGACGTTGAAGCCGGCGTCGCCGTCCCATGTGGCGTAGAAATGCCGCTCGCCGGAGTGCAGGAACGTCCCGCTGACGGTGACCGGCGTGTAGTCGACATCACCGGTGGCGGCGAATTCCTTCTCGACGTCCGCCAGCGGCTGCGGCGCTGAATGGGTGCGCTGGTCGATGGTCTGCAGAAGGGCTTCCTTCCAGTACAGGCGCTGCACCTGCCATGTGCCAAGCCCGAGCAGGATGACGAACACCACCAGGCCGAGGCCGAGCAGCAATGCCGTCTTCGGCCGCGAGCGGCCGGCGGGCTTGGTCAGCGCCTCGCTCATTGCCCTTGGTCCAGGCGGCCTTCGGCCGCCTTGTTGGCGTATTGAAGCGTCAGCAGCACCCCCTTGATCAACCTCAGCGCCGTCAGGCACAGTCCCACGGCCAGCGGTATCCAGATGATGAAATGCAGCCAGAGCGGCGGGCTCAGCGTGACCTCCACCCACAGCGCCAGCCCCACGACGATGAAGCCGATGATCAGGATGACGAACACCGCCGGGCCGTCGCCGGCATCGGCGTAGGAATAGTCGAGGCCGCAATTGTTGCAGCGCTTGCCGACGGTGAGGAAGCCGGAAAACAGCCGTCCTTCGCCGCAGCGCGGGCAGCGTCCGTGCAGGCCGGCCGAGATCGGCTCGATGGGTGGCCAGATCGCCCTGTCTTCACTCATGGATAGTCATGCTTTACGGCTCGATTTCGATCAGCGTTCCATCCGGCACCATAGTCCAGATTTCGTCCATGTCGCAGTCGGTAACCCCAATGCAGCCATCGGTCCAGTCGACCAATTGAAGCAGCCAGCCCGACCAGCCGAATCCGTTGGCCATTGATGGGGCGCCGAAAAGAAGAAAGGCGACCGCGTTGCCGCGACCGCCCTTCTGATTTGTCGGTTCGGTGAAAGCCGTCAGTGGCCTTCGATCACCGCGCCGACCGATCCCCAGACGTAGATCGATGCGAACAGGAACAGCCAGACCACGTCGACGAAGTGCCAGTACCAGGCAGCCGCCTCGAAGCCGAAATGCTGCTTGGGCGTGAAGTCGCCTTTCCAGGCGCGGATCAGGCAGACCAGCAGGAAGATGGTGCCGATGATGACGTGGAAGCCATGGAAGCCGGTCGCCATGAAGAAGGTGGCGCCGTAGATGGAATCCTTGAAGCCGAACGGAGCGTGCATGTACTCGTAGGCCTGCACCATGGTGAACAGCATGCCGAGGCCGACGGTCAGCACCAGGCCGTTGATCAGGCCCTTGCGGTCGCCATGGATGAGCGAATGGTGCGCCCATGTCACCGTGGTGCCCGACAGAAGCAGGATGATGGTGTTGTAGAGCGGCAGATGGAAGGGATCGAGGACTTCGAGACCCTTCGGCGGCCAGACGCCGCCAGTGAAAGCGGTGCGGGCGTAATTCTGCACTTCGCTCGGAAACAGGCTGGCATCGAAATAGGCCCAGAACCAGGCAACGAAGAACATCACTTCCGAAGCGATGAACATGATCATGCCGTAGCGCAGATGCAGCGACACGACGCGCGTGTGGTGGCCCTCATGCGCTTCCTTGATGGTGTCCGACCACCAGGCAAACATCGTGTAGAGGACGATGACCAGGCCGATGAAGAACAGCCACGGATTGGCGATGTTGTGGCCGAAAATCGGAAAATCGCCGTTCTTGAGATACTGCATCAGGGCGACGCCGCCGACTGCAGTCACCAGCGCGCCGATCGACCCCAGGAAGGGCCACGGGCTCGGGTTGACGAGATGGTAGTCGTGTTGTGGTTTTGCGTGCGCGTCTGCCATATCAACCCCCGAGATTTGCTTCGGTATCTGAAACTTTGCTGCTGCTGTCCGGCGTCGATGACGCCACCGGCTTGTTCTTTTGGACCGGGAACATGGTGTAGGACAGGGTGATCGTCTTCAAGTCCTTCAGTTCCGGCACGTTGACGATATCGGGATCCACATAGAACACGACCGGCATGTCCAGCGTCTCGCCGGGCTTCAGCGTCGTGTCGGTGAAGCAGAAACATTCGACCTTGTTGAAGTAGGGGCCCGCCAGTTCCGGCTGCACGTTGAAGGTGGCGCGGCCGGTAACGGCGCGGTCGAACTTGTTGGTGGCGCTGTAATGCGCCTGCGTGGTCTCGCCGATCTTGATGGTGACCGAGCGGGCGACCGGCTGGAACTGCCAGGGAATGCCGTTGGTGTTGGCGTCGAAGCGCACGGTGATGTCGCGGTCGAGGATGCGGCCGGCATATTGCTTTTCGGCGCGCTGCGTCGTGCCGCCATAGCCGGTGGCCTGGCAGAACATCTTGTAGAGCGGCACCGCGGCGTAGGCCATCCCGATCATGCCGCCGAAAAAGGCGACGCAGACGGCGGCGACGACGCGGTTGGTGTTCTTCTTCCTGGGATCGGTCACGGTCTGGCGGGTCATCATCGGCCTCATCCGGTATGGCCGAATTTCACGATGGTCGCGACGTAGAAGATGACGACCAGAATCGCCAGCGCGACGCCGATCGCCGCCGAACGGTTGCGCCGCGCCTTCTTCTGGCTTTCGGTCAGCGTGACCAGTTCAAGCTTCTTGTCGATCATGGTCATGCTCCACCGATGGCCAAAGCGCGACCGACGACACAGTCGGCAAGATAGATGGCGAAGATGGCGAAGAGGTAGAGCAGCGAATAGGCGAACAGAGCCTTGGCCGGCTTCATGACGCGGTCGCTATCGGTCATGCACAGCACTTTCCATGCATACCAGACGAAGCCGGCGCCGAGAGCCACTGATGCGACGCCATAGAAGGCGGTGGTGAAACCGAGCACCCAGGGCAGCACACCGATCGGCGCCAGGATCAGGGCGTAGGCAAAGATCTGGCGGCGGGTCGAGGCCTGGCCGGCAACGTTCGGCATCATCGGGATGCCAGCCTTGGCGTAGTCGTCGGACTTGAACAGCGCCAGCGCCCAGAAGTGCGGCGGCGTCCACAGGAAGATGATCAGGAACAGGACGAGGCTTTCCAGGCTCACCGTTCCGGTCACCGCGGCCCAGCCGATGACCGGCGGGATGGCGCCGGCGGCGCCGCCGATGACGATGTTCTGCGGCGTCGAGCGCTTCAGCCACATCGTGTAGACGACGGCGTAGAAGAAGATGGTGAAGGCAAGCAGCGCCGCCGACAGCCAGTTGACCAGCACGCCCAGCGTCATCACGGACAGCACCGAAAGCACAAGGCCGAAGCTCAGGGCTTCGCCGGGCAGGATGCGGCCGGAGGGTACCGGGCGGCCGGCGGTCCGGCTCATCACCGCATCGATGTCGGCGTCGTACCACATGTTGAGCGCACCCGAGGCGCCGGCGCCGATGGCAATGGCCAGGATGGCGATCACCGCCAGCAGCGGGTTGATGGCCACGGGCGCAGCGACCATGCCGACAAAGGCCGTGAACACCACCAGCGACATGACGCGCGGCTTCAGCAGGGCGAAGAAATCGCCCGACGTGGCTTCCGACATGCGAAAGCCCGCTTCGTCAATCATTGGGTCGTCGAAAAGGGCCATGCGTACATAAGTCCAATCATTCCGTTGGCCGAAACCGCCGGCGGGCCGGCGGTTTCGTATTCGGGCTGCCTTACTTGATCTTCGGCAGCTGTTCCCACTGGTGGAAGGGCGGCGGCGAAGGCAGCTGCCATTCGAGCGTCGTTGCACCCTCGCCCCACGGATTGGCGCCGGCGACGCGCTTCTTCTGGAAGGCCTCGAACACGCCATAGAGGAAGATCACCACGCCGACGGCCGATATATAGGAGCCGTAGGACGACACCATGTTCCAGCCGGCGAACGCGTCGGGATAGTCGATGGTGCGGCGCGGCATGCCGGCCAGGCCGAGGAAATGCTGCGGGAAGAAGATCAAATTGACGCCGACGAAGGTGACCCAGAAGTGGGTGTTGGCGATCACCGGCGAGTACATGTAGCCGGTCATCTTGGGGAACCAGTAGTACCAGCCGGCGAAGATGGCGAAGACCGCACCCAGCGACAGCACATAGTGGAAGTGGGCAATGACGAAATAGGTGTCATGCAGCGAGCGGTCGAGGCCGGCGTTGGCGAGCTGGACGCCGGTGACGCCGCCGACCGTGAACAGGAAGATGAAGCCCAGCGCCCACAGCATCGGCGTCTTGAACGAGATCGAGCCGCCCCACATCGTCGCGATCCAGGAGAAGATCTTCACGCCTGTCGGTACGGCGATGACCATGGTGGCGAAGACGAAGTAGCGCTGCGTGTCGAGCGACAGGCCGGTCGTGTACATGTGGTGCGCCCAGACGATGAAGCCGACGGCGCCGATCGCGACCATGGCGTAGGCCATGCCGAGATAGCCGAACACCGGCTTCTTCGAGAAGGTCGAGACGATGTGGCTGATGATGCCGAAGCCCGGCAGGATCAGGATGTACACTTCGGGGTGACCAAAGAACCAGAACAGATGCTGGAACAGGATCGGATCGCCGCCGCCATCCGGGGCGAAGAAGGTGGTGCCGAAATTGCGGTCGGTAAGCAGCATGGTGATGCCACCGGCCAGAACCGGAAGCGACAAGAGCAGCAGGAAGGCGGTGATCAGAACCGACCAGGCAAATAGCGGCATTTTGTGCAGCGTCATGCCCGGCGCGCGCATGTTGAAAATGGTGGTGATGAAGTTGATGGCGCCGAGGATCGAGGACGCGCCGGCAATGTGGATCGACAGGATCGCCAGATCCATGGCCGGCCCGGGCTGGCCGGAGGTCGACAGCGGCGGATAGAGCGTCCAGCCGCCGCCAACGCCATAGGCGCCGGGCGCGCTCGGCATGAAAGCCGAAGCGATGAGCAGCAGGAAGGCCGGCGGCAGCAGCCAGAACGAGATGTTGTTCATGCGCGGGAAGGCCATGTCAGGCGCGCCGATCATGATCGGCACCATCCAGTTGGCGAAGCCGCCGATCAGCGCCGGCATGACCATGAAGAAGATCATGATCAGCGCGTGCGCGGTGCCGAAGGCGTTGTACATGCTCTTGCCGCCGTCGATGGCGGCATCGCCGTTCATGCCATAGACCATCTGCGCCAGACCGGTGAAGATCTGGATGCCCGGCTCCTGCAGCTCCATGCGGATGACGACCGAAAGCGCGCCGCCGACGATGCCCGCGAAAATCGCGAAGATCAGGTAGAGCGTGCCGATGTCCTTGTGGTTGGTGGAGTACACCCACCGGACCCAGCCATGATAGGGCTTGTGGTCGTGGTCGTCGTGAGCTGCAGCTTCTGCCATGGTCGGCTCCGTTCCCTAATTCTTGCTAACCCGCGGCATCAATTGCCGGCGGCCGCTACCTTGTTGGTACCGTCGACCTCGGCCATCAGCGCCTTGTTGGCGCCGGGGAGGTCGGTCTTGGCTGCTGCCAGCCAGGTCTTGTACTGCGCATCGGATACGACGCGGACGGCGATCGGCATGAAGGCATGGTCCTTGCCGCAGAGCTGCGAGCACTGGCCGTAATAGATGCCTTCCTTTTCCGCCTTGAACCACGTCTCGTTGGTGCGGCCGGGAACCGCGTCCATCTTGATGCCGAAGGCCGGAACGGCAAAGGAATGGATCACGTCGGCTGCGGTAACCAGGACGCGCGTCATGGTGTTGACCGGCACGACCAGCTCGTTGTCGACCGCCAGCAGGCGCGGATAGACCTTGCGGTCTTCCTTGCCGATCGCGGCGCGGTCGGCGTCCTGCAGGATGGCCGAGTTGAAGGAGAGCGTGTTCTCGGTCTGGTACTCATAGTCCCAGTTCCACTGATTGCCCGTTACCTTGACGGTCAGCTTGGCCTCTTCCGGCGGCGTGTACTGCGCCGTCAGCAACTGGAACGAGGGAATGGCGATGAACAGCAGGACGACGACCGGCCCGACTGTCCAGATGATCTCGATCAGCGTGTTGTGGCTGGTCTTGGACGGAACCGGGTTTTTGCTGGCGCGGAACCTGAAGATGCACCAGGCGAGAAGCGCCAGAACCAAAGCAGTGATCGGGACGACGAACCACATCGTGTAGTTCCCGAACCACTCGATCTGCCGCATCATGTCTGTCGCCGGCGGCTGAAAAGTCATCTCCCACGGCTGCGGCTGGGCCGCATGGGCGGAGGCACCGGCGAAAAATGCGGCGGCGGCGCCTGCCGTTGCCATCAATTTGGCGCTTGCTGGGAATTTTCTCATCGCCCTCTTCATCTCCCGGTTCCTCGCGATCGCGACGCAAGAATATCGAACAATGCCGGGATGGGAATCCCGGGCAGTCCCAAGGGTGGTTCAAACCATACTCTATTTCCCTCCGCAAGAAAGGAGCGGGCGAAACCGTGCGGCATTTTTGCGCGCAAGTGCTGCCGCGCTGTTTCGACGGCCTCGTGGCCCGCGCGGGTCGTCGACAGACAGGCTATGCGGGCTTGTGTCAGGAATGCGCCCGACGGTCGCAATTCGGGCGAATTTGCTAGGGAAAAGCGCATTATTGCGCCTGCCGGGGCTGACCGGCGGTCGCCCTATCCTTTACTTGGCCTTGGCGCGGCTTAAAGTGCCGTGATTCGCAATGGAGCCGTCATGACCTCTTGGCTTTCGAGAAACGCCTGGCATTCGAAGAGCGCCTGGCATTCGAAAAGCGCTTGGCTTTCGAGAAGCGGGGCGAAGGTCGTTTTTCTCGCCGCCCTGATCGGTATCGGCTCGTCCGCAACCGGCGTCGCCAATGCAGCGCAGCCCAGCGGCACGGTCAAGTCAACGCATGGCGCGTGGTCGATCATCTGCGACACGCCGGCCGGCGCCACCTCGGAACAATGCGTGATGATGCAGAACGTCGTTGCCGAGGATCGCCCGGAAATGGGACTGTCCGTCGTCGTCCTGCGCACCGCCGACAACAAGGCCGAGATCCTGCGCGTGCTGGCCCCGCTCGGCGTTCTGCTGCCCAATGGCCTGGGCCTCAATGTCGACGGCAAGGATATTGGCCGCGCCTATTTCGTGCGCTGCTTCCAAGACGGCTGCTATGCCGAGGTCATTCTCGAAAAGCCGCTGCTCGATACGCTGAAGACCGGGACGTCGGCCACCTTCATCGTCTTCCAGACGCCGGAAGAAGGCATCGGCATCCCCGTCGACCTCAAGGGCTTCGCCGACGGTTTTGCCGCCCTGCCCTGAGCTTGATGCTTGCGAAACCGTCTTTCCTCACAATTCCCACGGGTTTGATCTTTGGCTGTGGGGGTCATCATGCGTGCTTGTTCTTTGCTTTTGTCGACCGGTCTAATCCTGACCGGCGCCGTTTCCGTCGCCTTTGCCGAGGATTCCGAAATCATCACGGCGCCCGATCCGGCCGTCATTTTCGAGCTTGCGAAAGGCTATGGCTCGGCCAAGATGGACAAGGATGACGGCGGTGATCCGATGATCTCCGGCCGGCTCCAGGGCATGAAATATGTGATCTACTTCTATGGCTGCGAAAACCATGAGAAGTGCAAGTCTATCCAGTTCTCCTCGGGCTATACCGACCCCTTCACGGCCGACCAGGCCAATGAATGGAACAAGAAATACCGCTGGGTGAAGGCCTTTTCCGGTGACGGGTCGAACTTCAAGATGGATGTCATGTTCAGGGGTTACCCGCTCCTATCTCGAAGAGCAGTTCTCGAACTGGGATTCCATGACCAGCGACATCAAAGCGTTCGTGGACGAGAAGTAGGGCCCTAAAGCGCGTCGCGCTGAAACGGATTCATACGACGCGCTTTAGGTCTTTGTTTGATGCATGTCGTTGTCCCAGAACCGCGGCACACTTCTGGGCGACATGCATTAGCGCTCCACTGTCCGGCTGCGGATCGTCATTGCGGATTGTGCAGGCGCGTCTTCGCGCCTACATCGTGGCAAGACCATTCCTCCTGTGAGCGGACCTGCCATGAACAGCCTGACCGGCCAATTCGACATTTCAGATGATCGCATCAAGCGGATCGTCGCCGACACACTGAACGGCGCCGATGACGGCGAACTGTTCCTCGAATACAGCGAGAGCGAAGCGCTGATGTTCGACAATGGCAGGCTGAAGACCGCCAATTTCAACACCGACCAGGGTTTTGGCCTGCGCGCCGTGGCCGGCGAGGCCAGCGGCTACGCCCATTCCAGCGATCTTTCGGAGGCGTCGCTGCTGCGCGCCGCCGACGCGGTCTCGACCGTCAAGGGCGGCTATTCCGGCACGCTTGCCGCGGCACCCGCGCGCACCAACCGCCATCTCTATGGCGAGGAGAACCCGATCACCTCGCCTTCCTTCGAGGTCAAGGCCAAGCTGTTGCAGGAGATCGACGCATGGCTGCGCGCCGAGGACCCGCGCGTGCGCCAGGTGACGGCCTCGCTCGCTGCGTCCTGGCAGCATGTCGAGATCGTGCGCGCCGACGGCCAGATCGTGCGCGACATCCGCCCGCTGGTCCGCATCAACGTTTCGGTCGTCGTCGGCGACGGCGACCGCCAGGAAAGCGGCTCCTATGGCATGGGCGGGCGCAAGGCGTTCGGCGAGTTCCTGGTCGAGGACGCCTGGAAGCATGCGGCCAGGGAGGCGCTCAGGCAGGCGTTGGTCAATCTCGAAGCCATTCCCGCGCCGGCCGGCACGTTCGACATCGTTTTGTCCAGCGGCTGGCCGGGCGTGATGCTGCACGAAGCCGTCGGCCACGGGCTGGAGGGCGACTTCAACCGCAAGAAGACCTCCGCCTTTGCCGGCCTGCTCGGCCAGCAGGTCGCCGCCAAGGGCGTTACCGTGGTCGATGACGGCACCATGCCGGAGCGGCGGGGTTCGCTGACCGTCGACGATGAAGGCACGCCTTCGGCCCGCAATGTGCTGATCGAGGACGGCAAGCTTGTCGGCTACATGCAGGACCGCCAGAACGCCCGGCTGATGGGCATGAAAGCCACGGGAAACGGCCGGCGCGAAGGCTATGCGCACCAGCCGATGCCGCGCATGACCAACACCTATATGACGGCAGGCGACATGGAGCCGGACGAGATCATCGCCTCGGTCAAGAACGGCATCTATGCCGTATCCTTCGGCGGCGGCCAGGTCGACATCACCTCAGGCAAGTTCGTGTTCGGCTGCACCGAGGCCTACATGATCGAGAACGGCAAGGTGACGCAGCCGATCAAGGGCGCCATGCTGATCGGCAACGGACCGGACGCCATGCACCGTGTGTCGATGATCGGCAACGACATGAAGCTCGACACCGGCATCGGCATGTGCGGCAAGGCCGGACAAGGCGTGCCGGTCGGCGTCGGCCAGCCGCATCTCAGGATGAACCAGATGACGGTCGGCGGCACCAGGGTTTGAGGATACGAATCCGGTCGGCTTGAATACCTTCCGCGATAGGGCTATCTTACGTTCGTCTTACGCAAAGGTCCTTCGCGATGGCTGCGACCGAAAAACTTATAACGACCGTCTCGACCAAGGGACAAGTCATCCTGCCCAGCGCTATCCGCAAACGGAGGGACTGGGGCGCGGGCACGCGCCTGCAGGTCGAAGACACACCGGACGGTGTACTTTTGAGACCGGCGCCTGCCTTTGCCCCGACACGACCAGAAGATGTCTTTGGTGTCCTGCCGCACAGTGGCAGACCGAAGACCTTGGAGGAGATGGACGCGGCCGTCCTTGCTGAAGCACGGCGGCGCCATGCTCGCGATTGATACCAACGTTGTCGTCAGGTATCT
Organism: Mesorhizobium sp. M0052; assembly: GCF_040323255.1. Lineage (NCBI taxonomy): Bacteria > Pseudomonadati > Pseudomonadota > Alphaproteobacteria > Hyphomicrobiales > Phyllobacteriaceae > Mesorhizobium > Mesorhizobium sp. M0052. Next base: position 93,428 of record NZ_JAMYUS010000019.1, read on the forward strand.
GACGAACGACGATCCCGAGCAGTCCCCGCGAGCCCGGCGGCTGATCGACGGTCAGCCCGTTTTCGTCGCCGTCACGGTGATCCTGGAGGCTGAGTGGGTGCTGCGCAGCGGCTATGGTTATGATCAGGCCTCGATCGTCAATGCACTGCGGGTGTTCGGCGGGCTTCCCACTGTCGAGATAGAGGATGCTGCGATGGTCTCTTCCGCGGTCGATCTAGCCGAGACGGGAATGGATTTCGCCGATGCGCTCCATCTGGGCAAGTCCTCGCACTGCTCAGCATTTGTGTCCTTCGACCGTAAGTTCATCAAGGCCGCACAAGCGGCCGGGTACGAAAGCGTTCGCGAAGGCTAGTTTGCCAGCCGGCTACGTCTTGCGGGGGGCGGCAAACTCAAGCACGGCCTTGTGAAAATCGGCGGATTAACGTCGCCGTTTCGGCTTCTCCAGCAGCGCCACGGCCTCGACATGCGGCGACCACAGGAACTGGTCGATGGGCGTGACGCTCTTCAAGATGTAGCCGCCGTCAATCAGGATGCGCAGGTCTCGTGCCAGCGTCACCGGATTGCAGGAGACGGCGGCGACGAACGGCACATCCGAGCGGGCGATCTGCTTCGACTGGTCCTCGGCGCCGGCGCGCGGCGGGTCGAAGACGACGCCATCGAAAGCATTCAGCTCCTTGAACGTCAGCGGCCGCCGGAACAGGTCGCGGCGTTCGCCGGTTACCCGCTTCAGGCCGGTGGCGAAGCGCGATCCGCGGTCGAGCGCCGAAAGGGCTGCCGCGTCGCCTTCGACCGCGTGGACTTCGGATTTGGCCGCCAGCCGAAGCGCAAAGCTGCCGCAGCCGGCGAAAAGATCCGCGACTTTCCTGGCACGCTTCAGATGTCCGCCAACGAGATCGGCCATCGTCTGTTCGGCGGCTTGCGTTGCCTGCAGGAAGGCGCCAGGCGGTATGGCGACAGCGACGGTGCCGAACATGACCACCGGCTTTTTCGGCTCGATGACGATCTCGTCGTCGATCGAAAGCCGGGCAAAGCCATTGGCCATGATGAAGTTGGAGGCGACCCGGCGCTGGTTCTCGCCCAGCTTGCCCGACTCATAAACGGCGACGTCAAGCCCCGAGCCCGTCACAGTGACCGCCATCCGGAACGATTTGGTGGTGGCGCAAACCAGGTCGGCGACTGATCGCAAGCGATCGAGCGCGGCAACGATCTCCGGCAGTGAGATCGGACATTCCTCGATGGGGATGATTTCCGGCGACAGATGGCGATGGAAGCCAAGCAGCATCCCTGTGTCGGCGCGCCTGGCGGCAAGCACGACGCGGCGGCGTGTGTGTGGCGCACACGGCACCAGGGCGCCGATGTTTCCGGCAATGCCTTTCAAGGCGTGCACGACCTTGTCGCGTTTCCATTGCTGGTAAGCGTCGGCTTGCAGATGCTGGACGGCGCAGCCGCCGCATTCGGTGAAATGCCGGCAGGCCGGATCGATACGCAGCGGCGACGTCTCCAATACCGCCATCAGCATGGCGCGATCCCTCTCGCGCGCGGCGGTGACGGTCTCGCCGGGCAGGGTGAAGGGAATGAACAGCTCGCCGGTTTCCGTCTCGGCGACGCCGTCGCCCTGCGAACCCAGTCTCTTGATGGTGAAGCCCGTGCTCATCGGTCCTTGGTCCCGGCATCCTTGATCCCGGCATCCTTGATCCCGGCAAGCAGGAATTCGCGGTTGCCGTCCCCGCCTTCGATCGGCGACATGTGCAGACCCAATGTACGCCAGCCAGGGACGCCTTCGAGCCATTCCTGCAGCAAGCCGGCCACACGGGCAGCGTCATAAGGGTCTTTCAACAGACCGCCCTTGCCGATTGCCTCGCGGCCGGCCTCGAATTGCGGCTTGACCAGAAACACCGCACGAGCGCCGTCCCGTGCCAATGCCAACGCCGGTGGCATCGCCAGTTTCAACGAGATGAAGCTGACGTCGGAGACGATGAAATCCGGGATGCGGCCGCCGAGATCGGCAGCCGTGAGCTCGCGAGCGTTGAGGCCCTCGATCACGGTGACGCGCGGGTCGGACGAGACACCGGGATGCATCTGGCCGTGGCCGACATCGACGGCAGTGACATGGGCCGCGCCGCGTTCGAGCAGCACCTGGGTGAAGCCGCCGGTCGAGGCGCCGATATCGAGAGCTTCACTACCCGCAGGATCGAGACTGAAATGGTCGAGCCCGGCGATCAGCTTCAGCGCCGCGCGTGAGACATAACCCTGCGCCGGATCGTCGATGACGATGAGACAGTGCGGCAGAACCGTCTGGCCGGGCTTGCGGGCGACCACGCCGTCGACCGTCACGGTGCCGCGCTCGACCGCGTCGCGGGCGCGCGAGCGGCTCGCAAACAGGCCGCGCTGGACGAGCAATTCGTCGAGCCGCTGGCGTGTGCTGGCTGGCAGAGGGGAGTTCATCGGCCTTCATGGCGAAAGCCGGCCGCGAAGGCAAGGACATTGGCATGGGAGGACGTCGAGACCCGGGCCGCAAGCCAGTCCGCCCGGTTGAATATCGCAGCCAGTCCGGCAAGATGTAGAGGCTCAGGCAATGCGGAGGAAGACGAATGCTGACGGGAACCTGCCATTGCGGCGCCGCCCACTGGACCCTGGAAGGCGATCCCGGCCCGATCACGGCCTGCAATTGCACGCTTTGCCGCCGCTATGGCACGCTCTGGGCCTATGACTTTGTCGACGAGCGTATCCGGCTTGCGGGGCCTGTGCAGTCCTACACCCGCGCCGGGAAGGAGACGCCGTCGCTGGAAATCCTGTTTTGCCCGACATGTGCCTGTGTGCTTGCCTGGCGCGGTTTGCGCCGCAGCGACAGCGGCCGCACGCGTATCGCCGTCAATGTCAGGCTGGCACCGCCGGAGGCGGTCGCCGACCTGCCGATCGACCATTTCGACGGGCTGGACACTTATGACGACCTGCCGCGCGATGGGCGCTGCGTGCGCGATATGTGGTTTTAGAAGATCGTCCGTGAGACCTGCCGTTCAACGGCCGGCATCAGGCCGTCATTGCCGTCGCCTGAAGCCTGCTTGCGCGGGCGCTCGACAGGAACGACTGGCGCGTCCGGCACGACGACAAGCTGCGGCACCTGCTTGTAGGAAAAAGCGCCCCTGATATCGCCCATCTTGCGGGCGACGATGCCTGCCACCGCCTGTTCGAGCTTGCGGTCATAGCGCGTCTCGGCCATGGCCGGCGCGGCGATGACGGCCAAAAGGGCCGCGCCGCACAGAAGCGTTCGCATTGTTTTTAACTCCCTGCCTGGCTCTTGTTCTAGCAGGGGGGCGTTGAAAAACGGCCAAAAGACACGGTAAGCAAAACGCCAAAAGGAAGCGTTAACATAGGGTTGCAGCCGACACCGCTTCAGAGGCGTGAGGTTTGATTCAGGCCCGTTGCGCGCGCGCGGAATGGCCGAGCGCGACGAACACCGTGCGCACGATGCCGGCCGCGTCGAGCCCGGCATCGGCATACATTTTTTCCGGCTTGGCGTGGTCGGTGAACTCGTCTGGCAGCACCAGCGGCCGAACTTTCAGACCGCTTTCCAGCAAGCCTTCATGGGCGAGGAACTGCAGCACGTGGCTGGCGAAACCGCCGACAGCGCCCTCTTCCACCGTCACCAGCACTTCGTGCGAGCGGGCGAGACGGCGGATCAAATCCTCGTCGAGCGGCTTGGCGAAACGGGCATCCGCAACCGTCGTTGACAGTCCGGCCGCGCCGAGTTCCTCGGCGGCCAGCAGACAGTCCTGCAGTCTTGTGCCAAAGGACAGAAGCGCCACCTTGGTGCCTTCCCTGACGATGCGGCCCTTGCCGATTTCGAGGACCGAGCCGCGCTCCGGCATGTCGACGCCGACGCCATTGCCGCGCGGATAGCGGAAGGCGATCGGGCCTTCGTCATAATAGGCGGCGGTGCGCACCATGTGGCGAAGCTCCGCCTCGTCGGCGGCCGCCATCACCACGAAGCCCGGCAGCGTCGCCAGGAAGGTGGTGTCGAAGGCGCCGCAATGAGTGGCGCCGTCGGCGCCGACGAAACCGGCGCGGTCGATCGGGAAACGCACCGGCAGTTTCTGGATCGCCACATCATGGACGACCTGATCGTAGGCGCGCTGCAGGAAGGTCGAATAGATGGCGGCGAAGGGCTTGTAGCCCTCGCTGGCGAGGCCGGCGGCGAAGGTCACGGCATGTTGCTCGGCAATGCCGACATCGAAGGTCCGGGTCGGAAACGCTTCGCCGAACAAATCGAGGCCGGTGCCGTTCGGCATGGCGGCGGTGACGGCGACGATGCGGTCGTCCAGGCGGGCCTCCTGGACCAGGCTCTCGGCGAACACCTTGGTGTAGGCCGGCGCATTGGCCGGGGCCTTGGTCTGCGCGCCGGTGATGACGTCGAACTTGTTGACGCCGTGATATTTGTCGGCCGCGGCCTCGGCCGGCGCGTAGCCCTTGCCCTTCTGGGTCACGACATGGATCAGCACCGGGCCGTCGGCATGGTCGCGGACGTTCTTCAGCACCGGGATCAGATGCTCGAGATTGTGGCCGTCGATCGGGCCGATATGGTAGAAGCCAAGCTCCTCGAACAGCGTGCCGCCGGTGACGTAGCCGCGCGCATGCTCGACCGCCCGCTTGATGGCGCGGTCGGCGCGCTTGCCGAGATAGGAGGTCAGCTTCTTGCCGAAATCGCGCAGGCCAAGATAGGTCTTGCCCGACGCGAGCCGCGCCAGATAGGCGCTCATGGCGCCGGTCGGCGGCGCGATAGACATGTCGTTGTCGTTGAGGATGACGATCAGCCGGGCATCAAGCGCGCCGGCATTGTTCATGGCTTCATAGGCCATGCCGGCGGACATGGCGCCGTCGCCGATGACGGCAATGACATTGTTGTGGCCGCCCGAGAGGTCGCGCGCCATGGCCATGCCGAGGCCGGCGGAAATGGAGGTCGAAGAGTGCGCGGCGCCGAACGGGTCGTATTCGCTCTCGGCGCGACGGGTGAAGCCGGACAGGCCGCCTTCTTGCCTGAGCGTTCGGATGCGGTCGCGGCGGCCGGTCAGGATCTTGTGTGGATAGGCCTGGTGGCCGACATCCCAGATCACGCGGTCTTCCGGCGTGTTGAAGACATAGTGCAGCGCCACCGTCAGTTCGACGACACCGAGGCCGGCGCCGAGATGCCCGCCCGTATGCGAGACGGCATCGATCAGCTCGGCGCGCAGCTCCGAGGCCAGCTGCGGCAGCTCGCTTTCGTCAAGCTTCTTCAGGTCGGCTGGAATGCGGACCTTGTCGAGAAGCGGCGTATGCAGCGTTGCGTTCACTGTTAAAGGGCCTGCTCAGCTATAATGCGCGTCGATCATGGCGAAATATGCCTGCGTCGCCGGAATGTAAATGCGTGTCAGTGACGCGGGTGATGCTGACGTTAATTGTCCGGTAACGGAATGAACTCTTCCTCATCTCCAGGAACGATATCGAAGCGGCCCGTCTTCCATTCCTGCTTGGCCTGTTCGATGCGTTCCTTCGACGACGAGACGAAGTTCCACCAGATGTGGCGCGGAGAGCCGAGCGAAGCGCCCCCGAAGAGCATGAAATGGGCGCCGCGCTCGGACGACACGACGATCTCGTCACCAGGCCGGAACACCAGCAGCCGTTCGGCCGGAAAACGGTCGCCCGAAACCGAGACATCGCCGTCCAGCGTGTAGATGGCGCGTTCCTCGGCGTCGGCGGGAATTTTGACGCTGGCGCCGGGCGCCAGCCTCAGATCGGCGTAGAGCGTCTCGGTGTCGGCTCTTACCGGCGAGCGCAGTCCCTGGAAATCGCCGATCACCACGCGGCCGGAAACACCTTCGGCGTCGATCTCGGGCAGAAGGAGCGCGGCCGTGTTCTCGAACACCGGCGCCACTTCCTCCTTGCCGTCGGGCAAAGCCAGCCATGTCTGCAGGCCGGAGACCGACATTGGCGCGCCGCGCAGTTCTTCGGGCGTGCGCTCGGAATGGACGATACCGCGGCCGGCGGTCATCAAATTCACGTCGCCCGGCTGGATGACCATCTCGGTGCCGAGCGAATCGCGGTGCCTGATATTGCCGTCGAACAGATAGGTGACGGTGGAAAGCCCGATATGCGGGTGCGGGCGCACATCCATCGCCTGCCCGGCGCGCAAGATGGCCGGCCCCATGCGGTCGAAGAAGATGAAGGGACCAACCAGCCGCCGCTTTGCCGTCGGCAGAGCGCGGCGAACCTGGAAGCCGCCAATATCCTTGGCGTTTGGAATGACCATGAGCTCGATCTGGTCGCTGGCGAAGGCATCGCCAGGCTCAGGGTCCTTGCCGGGGAAGAAACTCATCTGGATGTCCTCAGGCGAAGCGGAGCGCCGATTTGGCTTTTGCCTTGGCCGCCACCTCTTCGCGATTGCGCGGATGATGCGTGGTTTCCAGCGAATGCAGCAATTCATGCGCCGATTCGGCGATCGCCTCGACGGCACGGTCGAAGGCCGCCTGGTTGCGCTGCGAGGGCCGCGTCGTTCCGCTCAGTTTGCGCACGAATTGAAGCGCGGCGTCGCGGATCTCGTCATGGGTCGCCGGCGGCTCGAAATTGAACAGGGTCTTGATGTTTCTGCACATGCTTGAACTCCTATCTGCTTTATGCCCGCCCCATTCCACTACTCCGCGTCGAGCGGCTCCGTTCCCACCGGTTTGCCATCACGCGACAGCCTGATCTTCTCGACCTTGTCTTCGGCGGCCTTCAGCAGCCGGTCGCAATGGGCCTTCAGCGCCTCGCCGCGCTCATAGATCTTGATCGACTGGTCGAGCGGCACGTCGCCGCGTTCCAGATCATCGACAATCTTTTCCAGCGCGTCGAGTGCCTGCTCGAAGCTCATCGCCTTGACGTCTTCGTTTGCTTCGCCAGCCATACTTTATCCCTTCATCAGCCGCCCGACATGGGCAGCGACCGAAAATGCCAATCCCTGCAGATCGTAGCCGCCCTCAAGCAGGCTGACGAGCCGGTTGCCGCTGTGGCGCCCGGCGCGTTCCAGCAACTGGCCGGTCGCCCAGTCGAAATCGTCCTCGCTGAGGTTGATCTCGGCCAGCGGATCGCGATGGTGGGCGTCGAACCCTGCGGAAATGATGATCAGATCGGGCGCGAAATTGTCGAGCGCCGGCAGGACGCGCGACAGCAAGGCATCGCGAAACATGTCCGAGCCGGTCTGCGGCGCCAGCGGGGCGTTGACGATGTTGCCGGCGCCGGTTTCGCTCTTGGCGCCGGTGCCGGGATAGAGCGGCATCTGGTGCGTCGAACAATAGAGCACCGAGGGATCGTCCCAGAAGATGTCCTGCGTGCCGTTGCCGTGATGGACATCCCAATCGACGATAGCGACGCGCTCGGCGCCGTGTTTCTTTTGCGCATAACGCGCGGCAATCGCCGCGGTGTTGAACAGGCAAAAGCCCATCGCCGTGGTCTTTTCGGCGTGGTGGCCGGGCGGACGTGAGGCGACGAAGGCATTGGCGACGCGGCCCTCGAAGACGTCGTCGACAGCGGCGTTGGCGGCACCGATGGCGGTCACCACCGCCTGCCAGCTTTTCGGGCTGGCGCTGGTGTCGGCGTCGATCGAGGCAATGCCGCTTTCAGGGATCGCGGCGCGGACGCGGGCGACGAAATCCTCGGGGTGGGCGTAGAGGATTGTGGCCTCGTCGCCTTGCGGCGCCGTTACCCGATCGAGTGCGGTGAAGGCCTCGTCGTCGAGCACGCGCTCGATAGCGCGCAAGCGGTCCGGCCGCTCCGGATGACCGGGGGGCGTCAGATGTTCGAGGAAGATCGGATGGGTGTAGAGCCTGGTGACCATGACCCGATATAGGCGCGCCCGGCCGCTTTGACCATGGTTTGACGCCTCACCGTCCCGACGTTCAACAGGGATTACACCCCGGGCGCGGGCTGCGTCCAGCGCGAGCCGCCGAAGGAGGCCAGCGCCTTATCCCTGAGTTCCCTGAACTTGGACGACCCCTCGGCCAGCCGCTGGTCCCATTCGGCGTTCGGCACCTGGCCTTCGATGGTCTTGAAATAGACCTGCATCAGGCAGGCTATGGCGAAGGGTTCGATGAAGGCCGCCTTGAAGGCCCAGGCAAGGAGGATGGCGAGCACGAAGGCCCAGCCGCCGAGCTGCCCCGGAATGAACCACATGATGGCGGCGGCCGGCGCCAGCATCAAAAGGAAGATGACGAAGGACACACCCCACATAATGACCGCCAGCCAGACGGCGTTCTTGACCATGGTCTTGCCGTTCTGGGCATAGAGCACGACGCCTTGCCGGGCGGTTTCGAAGGGCGACGACGAGTTGATACGGATGTTGTAGCCGAGGATGATCTCGTCAACATAGGTCAGCGACAGGCGGATGACCGTATTGATGAAAGCGACCAGGCCGCCGAGGCCCGGAATGGGCAGGAAGGCGGCGATGCCGCCGATCAGGCCGGTGATGGCGCGGATGGCGCCCTTGACCAGCTGGTCGACCACGAAAAGGATGTTGGCCTCGGCGAAACGTTCCTTCACCACACCCTTGGCGTAGGCGATCTGGTCCTGGCCATTGGGAATCTCGCGGCCATCGATCAGATGGACCATGACGGCGATATGGCCGGCCTTGACGACATAGAGGATGTATTCGCGGATCCAGTACAGCGCGATCGAAACGACGCCGATGCCGACGATGCCGCCCCAGAGCGCAAAAGACAGCGGCCCGTCGGGATCGGTGGAGATGTGGCCGACGCCATAGCCGACGGAGGCGCCGCTGCCGGTCGCCACGATATAGGCGAGCGTGATGCCGAAATAGACGATCATGCGAAAGACGATGAATGGCCATGTCCTGATCATGATGGACACCGACCTGCCGATTTCGAAATCCCACATGCGCCCGAATCTCCCCTCAGAGATGGACGGCGAGGATGAACCCGGGCCGGGAATTGTCAATCTCGGCAAATGCCGGGTCTCGGCCGACCAGATTTCAGGCCGGCTGCGAACCCTGTTTTTTGAGAAGGCCTTCAAGCAGTTGCTGGAAGGCTGCCACCACGGTCTTCGACGTCGCTTCGGGGTCGTTCGAATTGGCGATGCGCTGCGCCGCCTGGCTGCTGGCGCCGTTGATCAGCCGGGCGGCGGTTTCGGGGTCGACGCCGGGGACGACCACCCCCTCCTGCTGCAGAGCCGTCAGATGATCGGTCATCGAGCCGACGCAGGCATTGGCGTTCGGCCATTGCGCCGGATCGCCGAGCACAGCCGGACCGTCGCGAAACATGATGCGCTGGATTTCCGGCTCCAGCGCCATCTCGATATAGGTCGTGCATTCGTCGACGAAACGCTGCCATCGGCTTGGCGCCCGCGACACAATCTCATGGATGCGGACGGCCATCTCGCCATCGATTTCGGCGATGACGGCCTGCAGCAGGCCCTTCTTGTCGCCGAAATGATGATAGAGCGCACCGCGCGTCAGCCCGGCCGAGGCGGTGAAGTCGTCCATCGACGCGTCGGCATAGCCGATCGTGCCGAAAGCGTGGCGGGCCGCCGTGATCAGCTTGGCGCGCGTTTCGGCAATCATCTCCTTGCGGGGTCTTTGCATGGTTCTGGCCTTATTCACATACGCTCCGTATGCCAATTGACATACGCCGCGTATGGACTACCTGTATTCATACGCATCGTATGTAATCGTCGAATTGGCCTTTGTCGAGGAACCAGCCATGCAAAACCCATACTCGGAAATCTTTCGTGCCCCTGGAGCCAAGGGGTTTGCCGCCGCGGGCTTCCTCGCGCGGCTGCCGATCGCCATGGCGCCGATCGGCATCGTGGCCATGCTCTCGCAGACGCGTGGCGAATACTGGCTGGCGGGAGCTGTCTCGGCGACGTTCGCGCTGAGCAACGCTTTCGTGGCGCCGCAGATATCACGGCTGGTCGATCGCCTCGGCCAGACGCGGATCGTGATTCCGACCACCATCCTCACCGTGCTCGCCTTCGCGGTGCTGATTGCCGCAGCCAATCAGGACTGGCCGGTGTGGACGCTGTTTGTGTCGGCACTGGCGGCCGCCGCCATGCCCAGCATGCCGGCGATGGTGCGCGCGCGCTGGACCGAGATTTTTCGCGGCCGGCCGCAGATGAACACCGCATTCGCCTTCGAATCGGCGGCGGACGAACTCGTCTACATTGCAGGCGCATCGCTGTCGGTGGGCTTGAGTGCCGCTCTGTTCCCGGAAGCCGGTGTCCTGGTCAGCACGCTATTCCTCGCCCTTGGCTCGGCAGCCTTCATCCTGCAGCGTTCGACCGAACCACAAGTGCGGCCGGTGAATCATGTCTCGAGCGGCTCGGCAATCCGGCTCAGGCCTGTGCAGATCATCACCTTCGCCCTGATCTTCGTCGGCGCCACCTTCGCGACGACGGAAGTGAGCACGGTGGCGATCACCAAGGAACTCGGCCAGCCGGGCGCCGCCAGCCTCGTCATCGGCGTCTATGCGCTGGGATCGTTCGTGCTCGGCCTCGTCGTCGGTGCGCTCAACCTGAAAGCGCCGCTGCAGCGCCAGTTGGCCCTCGCGGTCGCCCTCGTTGCGCTCGGCACATTGCTGCCGCTCACCGCCGACACGGTGCCGCTGCTGGCGCTGACCGTTTTCATCAGCGGCGTGGCGATCTCGCCAACCTTCATCACCGCCTTCGGCCTGATCGAACGCCACGTGCCGGAAGCGATGCTGACCGAAGGCATCACCTGGGTGATGACCGGCATCGGCATCGGCATGGCGCTGGGTTCGTTTGCCGCCGGCGCGGTGGTGGATGAGTTCGGCGCCAGGAACGGGTTCTGGGTCTCGGTGGCGGCCGGCGTCATCGCATTGGTCACGGTGTTGCTGGGCCAGCGCAGCCTGGCCACCCACACATGCGAGCTGGACGGATGCGACGCGGCCGCCGTTCCCGCGTAAGGACGCGGCCTGACGTTCGCTTTGGAGACCACCGCAAACGTTCGGAATTAGGTGAGGCCTCTGGCGTCGTCATCACGGAGCGACGCGAAGCGAAGCGCAGACCCGAGGACCCATTCCGTTACCTTGACCGAAGGGTGCAGCGGAGCAGAATTCTGCACCGTTGCAACGCGTCGAAGTCGCGGCATGGGTCCTGTGTCTGCGCCGCGTCGCTTCGCTCCTTGCTTCGCCATAGGATGACGACCGCGGAAAGGCTTCGGCCAATCACAAACGCATGTGACCTGCCCGCGCAATCCTTCCGACGCGCCATCCACCTGAGAAACTAGATAATCTCAGTTTTCGCGATGTGAATCCCAAAGCCTTCAAGCCCGACATAGTGGCGCTCGCGCGAGGCGATCAGGTTGATCGAGGAAATGCCGAGATCCTTGAGAATCTGCGCGCCGAGGCCGATTTCTCGCCACTCGTTCTCACGGCGGCGGGCCTCTTCGTGGTCCTCACGGTCGGCACTCATCGGCCGGTTGCGCTCCTGATGGGCGACGCCGACCGAACCCTCTCGGAGGTAAACGATGACGCCGCGCTTGCGTTCGCCCATCGCCTTCATAATGGCGTCGAGCCGGTGGCTGGTGCCGAACACGTCGGTCACCACATCCTCGGAATGCAGCCGCACCGGGACGTCCTCGCCGTCACGGATGTCGCCGAAAACGACCGCGACATGGTGCATGGAATCCCAAGGCAGCGTGTAGGTGAAGACCTGCGCCTTGCCGCCGAGTGTGTCGATTTCGGAGCAGGCGACGCGTTCGACCAGCGTTTCCTTGCGCTGCCGGTAGGCGATGAGGTCGGCGACCGAGACCTGCTTGAGGCCGTGTTCCTCGGCAAAGTTCGCCACCTGCGGGCCGCGCTTGACGGTGCCGTCGTCATTGACCAACTCCGAGATCACGCCAACCGGCGGCAGGCCGGCAAGTTTGCACAAGTCAACCGCGGCTTCGGTATGGCCCGAGCGCATCAGCACGCCGCCTTCCCTAGCGATCAGCGGGAAGATGTGGCCGGGCCGGACGAAATCCGAACCGCCGACATTGCCGTTGGCCAGGTTGCGCACGGTCAGCGTGCGGTCCTCGGCCGAAATGCCGGTGGTGGTGCCATGCTTGAAATCGACGCTGACGGTAAAGGCCGTGGTGTGGGCGGAATCATTGTCGGCGACCATCGGCTGCAGATTGAGCCGCTTGGCCTCCTCGCGCGGCATCGGCGTGCAGACGATGCCGGAGGTGTGACGGATGATGAAGGCCATTTTCTCCGGGCTGCAATGCACGGCGGCAACGATCAGGTCGCCCTCGTTCTCACGCCCGTCATCGTCCATGACGACGACGATCTCGCCGCGCTCGAAGGCGCGGATGGCTTCGACGATTTTCTTCTGATCGTATGGCATTGGCTCGCTTCGCTCGCAGGGAATAGGGGTTGGGCAGTAGGAGTTAGGGAAGGAAGGATGGGCTGGCCTATTGCCTAATCCCTACTGCCTAATCCCCGGCCTGTCTGTCCCCGGTGCCGCAGATAATGGTCGGCGATGACGCAGGCAACCATGGCTTCGCCGATCGGCACGGCGCGGATGCCGACGCAGGGGTCGTGGCGGCCCTTGGTCATGACGTCGACGTCGTTGCCGTCCTTGTCGATGGATTTTCGCGGCGTCAGGATCGACGAGGTCGGCTTGACGGCGAAGCGGGCGACGATCGCCTGGCCGGTCGAGATGCCGCCCAGAATGCCGCCGGCATTGTTGGACAGGAAGACCGGCTTGCCGTCATTGCCGATGCGCATCTCGTCGGCATTCTGTTCGCCGGTGATGCGGGCGGCTTCGAAACCGTTGCCGATCTCGACGCCCTTGACGGCGTTGATCGACATCAGGCCGGACGCGATGTCCTGGTCGAGCTTGGCGTAGATCGGCGCGCCAAGTCCGGCGGGCACGCCGTCGGCGACGATCTCGATCACCGCGCCGACCGAGGAGCCGGATTTGCGGATGCCGTCGAGGTATTGCATGAAGACGGGAACGGACGCCGGATCGGGGGTGAAGAACGGGTTTTCGGCGTCACCGATAAAATTCCAGTTCCAGTTGGCGCGGTCGATGGATTTCTCGCCCATCGAGACCAGCGCGCCGCGCACCACCATGCCGGGCACCACCTTGCGCGCCAAGGCGCCGGCCGCCACGCGAGCGGCGGTCTCACGGGCCGAAGAACGGCCGCCGCCGCGATGGTCGCGCAGGCCGTATTTGACGTCATAGGTGTAGTCCGCATGGCCGGGGCGGTACTGGCGGGCGATCTCGCCATAGTCCTTGGAGCGCTGGTCGATATTCTCGATCAGCATCGAGACGGGCGTGCCGGTGGTGATCATCGACTCGCCGTCCTCGTCGAGGATGAAGCCGGACAGCACCTTCACCTCGTCCGGTTCGCGGCGCTGCGTCACAAAACGTGACTGGCCGGGGCGGCGCTTGTCGAGTTCGGCCTGGATTTCGGCCCGTGTGAAGCGGATGCCGGGCGGGCAGCCATCGACGACACAGCCGAGCGACGGGCCATGGCTTTCGCCCCAGGTGGTGACGCGGAAGAGATGGCCGAACGTGTTGTGAGACATGAATTTTAGCCCTGCCCGGCAGCGGACCGGATCAAAGGTGCGTTCTATTGGCGTTTTCCACAGCGGTCAAACTGTGATCCGGCGGTTTTAGTTTTGACACATTCGGTTGGTTTCTGCTCTCTTCCATCCGCCCGTTGAAAGCTCGCCGCCATCCGTGCAGGCGCAATGACAAAGAGGACGACGATGCGTACCCTGATTGGCGCTGCTGCCGCCATGTTGCTGATTTCCACCGCCGCCTATGCCGGCCAGACCGAAGGCCTGATCAAGAAGGTCGACAAGGACGCGCTGACGCTGACGCTGGAGGACGGCAAGTCCTTCAAGCTCAACGCCGAGACCGATCTCGATTCGCTGAAACCGGGCATGGATATCGTCATTGCCTATGACGTGACGAATGGCGAGAACGTCGTCACCGACATGGAACTGCCCGACACCGAGTAACACCGACGCCGAACAGGGTCTTGCCGCTCGGCGGAGCCCTGCCCGGATAAACAGGACGGTCGTCCTGTTTTTATCTGCTCGAACCTAAAGCCAATCCAGACGCCCGTCCTGCAGCCTGAGCACCCGGTCCTGCCGCACTTCCAGGTTTGCCGCTTCATGTTCGGAAACACCTTCGACCATCCGAAACAGGGTCCGCACGACGCCACCATGCGTGACGCAGACCGTCTGGCGGTCGAGCGCCTCGAACCACGGCTTCACCCGTTCGAGCAGCATCTGGTAGCTTTCGGCGCCCTCGCCCGGCGGCTGGAAATTCCATTTGTTGCGTCGTCGCGCCTTCGCCGAGCCCGGCATTCGCGCATCGAGTTCGGCATAGGTAAAGCCCTGCCAGTCGCCAAAGTGCACCTCGACCAGACGCGGGTCGGTGCGGTAGGCATCGGGATCGAGTTGCATCGCCAAGCGTAGCCGCTGCATCGTCTCGCGCGTCCGCTTCATCGGGCTGGCGACAAAGTCGAAATCCTCAGGGTTCTGGATCAGTTCGGCCAGCCGCCGTCCATTGCGGGTCGCCTGCTCGCGGCCGAGCGCGTTGAGATCGGTATCGGCCTGGCCCTGCAGCCGCGACTCGGCATTCCACTGCGTCTGGCCATGGCGCACGATGTAGACGAGCGGAACCATCGGGTCTTCCGGAAATCAGGACAGGCAGGCGGAAACCGCGGCAGAACTATTCCTTGACGGTCGAAATATCCGGCGCGTCGACCGCCTTCATGCCGACGACGTGATAGCCGGAATCGACATGGTGCACCTCGCCGGTGACGCCACGCGACAGGTCCGACAGGAAATACACGGCGGAATCGCCGACTTCTTCCTGGGTGACGGTCTGCTTCAGCGGCGAATTGTATTCGTTCCACTTGAGGATGTAGCGGAAGTCGCCGATGCCCGAAGCAGCCAAGGTCTTGATCGGCCCGGCCGAGATGGCGTTGACGCGGATCTTCTTGCCGCCGAGGTCGACGGCGAGATAGCGCACGCTGGCTTCCAGCGCGGCCTTGGCGACACCCATGACGTTGTAATGCGGCATGACCTTTTCAGCGCCATAATAGGTCAGCGTCAGCAGCGAGCCGCCATCGGTCATCAGCGCTTCGGCGCGCTTGGCGATGGTGGTGAAGGAATAGACCGAAATGTCCATGGTGCGCAGGAAATTGTCGCGCGTCGTCTCGACATAGCGTCCGGTCAACTCGTCCTTGTCGGAAAAGGCGATGGCATGGACGAGGAAGTCGAGCTTGCCGTCCCAATGCCTGGCGACATTGGCAAACACGTCGTCGAGGCTCGCCGGATCAGTGACATCGCAATGACCGGCGACAAAGGCGCCCAATTCCGCAGCCAGCGGCTCGACGCGCTTCTTGAACGCCTCGCCCTGATAGGTCAGCGCGATCTCGGCGCCATGGTCGACGCAGGCCTTGGCGATGCCGTAGGCAATCGATCTGTTGTTGGCGACGCCCAGTATAAGCCCGCGCTTGCCGGCCATTAGGCCCTGTCCACCCGCCATGTCAGCGCTCTCCGAAAGGTTTTCTGCTTTGGAGTGCCTATCGCACACGCAGAAAGGCGCATCAAGCACAGACGGGGCGCGCATTCAATTCAGACACTCGGCGTGACAACGAATGGGGGATAATAAGGTTGTTGTGAGATTCGAACGCCTCACTGCGGCCAGCGCGCCTTGACGGCCCAGGCCGGGCAGCCGAATCGGCTGGCCGGCACCGCATCGGCCCTATCCAGCCATTTTGCGCCAGGGAATGAGCATTCCCACCTGCTTGCGGTAGAGGCGGTACTGATCGCCAAACATCGCGACGAGATCGCGTTCCTCGAGGAAGATGCCGAGCAGGATGTAGCCGGTGCTGCCCGCCGCGAACAGAAGATGGCCCCATGTCATCGACGGCGTCGCCCAGAAGGCCAGGAGAAAGCCGACATAGAGCGGGTGCCGGACCCATTTGTAGAACAGCGGCGTCCTGAACACGGGCGGCGCCGGTTCGCTCTTGCGCAAAGCGGCGAGAACCTGGCGCAAGCCGAACAGTTCGAAATGGTTGATCAGAAAGGTGCTGGTCAACAATACCGCCCAGCCGAGCCAGAACACGCCATGGATGACGGCGACCCAGACCGGGTTCTCGACCGTCCAGACGAGACCGGGGATCGGCCGCCATTGCCAGTAGAGCAGCAGCAGGATGAGGCTGGCCAAAAGCACATAGGTGCTGCGTTCGGCCGCGTGCGGGACAATCTGTGTCCACCAGCGCTTGAAAACCGGCCGCGCCATGATGCTGTGCTGGGCGGCGAAAAGGCCGAGCAGCAGCGCATTGACGATGACGGCTTCGACCGGACTTCCAGCGACTCCGGAATCGATGGATTTCGGCACGACCATGTTGCCGACGAAACCGGCCGCATAGAGAAACGAACCGAGAAAAATCAGGTATGCGGCAACGCCGTAGATAAGGGTGATTACGCCCGCCATGACTGCCCCTCCATGCAAGCATCAGGATTCGGTCGGTCGACCGAATTCAGTGTCAAAAACCATAAATTCTCTGACGAGTCAACTTGATCGGTCGCTCGACCGAGATAGAGTGGAGGGACGTCCAGCCCCGGACAGGAGAAGCTATGATCCGCCCAGATTGCACCGCTAACAGCGGCAGCCACGCCGCATGACGGACGCTGCCGAAGCCGTTACCCCGCCGCAGAACAAGCAAAAGCGCGACACGCGCGCCGAACTGATTTCGGCCGCCGAGTTATGCCTCCATCAAGGCGGTTATGCCGATCTGTCGACGCGCCGCGTTGCCGAGATCGCCGGCGTTCCGCTCAGCCAGATCCATTACCATTTCGGCTCCAAGGAACGGCTGTTCCTGGCCCTGCTCGACCATCTGAACGAGGGCCTGCTGAAACGCCAGGCGGAGACTTTTGCGGCACCGATGCCGCTGTGGCAACGCTGGGAGCGCGCTTGCGATTTCCTCGACGATGATCTGGCGTCCGGCTATGTCCGGATCCTGCACGAGATGATCGCGGCAAGCCTGTCGAGCCCCGAGATCGCCAAGGCGGTGCGCCGCGACCTGCGCGGCTGGTTCGAACTGCTGGACGGACTGGCGCAAGAGGCGGAGCGTCGGTTCGGCGGCCTCGGGCCATTCTCCGCCGCCGAAGTAACCAGCCTGGTCAGCGCCGCATTCCTCGGCAGCGAGACGATGATCCTGCTTGAGATCGAGAGCCCGCATGTCCCGGTGCGGCAGGCGTTGCGCCGCTTCGGCGAAACCATCCGGCGGATGGAGGAAGCAGCGCCCGGCAGTTAGCCAGCGAAGTCGAGCCGCGTCAGCCTTTGCGGCTGCGCATCAGCGCTTCGAGTTCGCTGTCGCCGCCTTCCGGCAGCATGATGCGGACATGGGCGTAGAGATCGCCATGGCCGCCGGCCTTTTCCGGCAAGCCCCTGCCCTTCAGGCGCAGCACCTTATCGGAACTCGACCAAGCCGGAATGTTGACCGCCAGCCTGCCGGTCGGCGTGTCGACCGGCACCTTGGCGCCCAGCACCGCGTCGGCCAACGCTACCTCCAGATCGGCATGCAAGTCACGGCCCTCGATGCGGTAGCGCGGGTGCCTGCGGATACGGATCTTGACCAGCGCATCGCCCGGCTGTGCCGGCCCCTGCTCGCCCTGGCCCTTCAGCCGGATGGTCTGGCCATCCTCGACATAGACCGGCAGCTTGACCGCAATCTTGCGGCCGTCGGGAAACATCGCCGTCACCTTTTCGGCGGTCGCTATCTCCTCGATGGTGACGTCGAGCGTGACGTTCAGATCGGCGGCGGTCGCCTGCTGGCGGCGGTCGCCTGTTCCGGCGCCGCGCGCGCCGGAAAAGGCGTCGCCGAAGATCTGGCTGAAAATGTCGCTGTTGCCGTCGAACGGATCGCCGCCCGGACGCCCCGATCGGAATTCGAAGCGCGAGCCGCCGGCGCCCTGCTGGCGGCGGAAGCCACCGAACGGATCGCCGCCGCCGGCTGCGCCCTCGAAGCCCTGGAATTTCGGCTTGCCGTCGGCGTCGATCTCGCCGCGGTCGAAGGCCGCACGGTTCTTCTCGTCGCCGACGACCTCATAGGCCTGATTGGCGGCGGCAAAACGGTCCTTGGCCTTGGGATCATTCGGATTCTGGTCCGGATGATACTTCTTGGCGAGCTTGCGGTAAGCCGATTTTATGTCCTTGGCCGATGCGTTCTTGGCAACGCCCAGCACCTCATAGGGGTCGCGCATGCGTCCTGCCCTGGAAAATGAGTTAAATCCACGTTGGCCCTTATATGCGCTCCCATAGGAAGAAATTCCAGTGGCGCGCAGGCTTATCGAGGGTTGAAATTGCGATGCCCGCAAACCTCGAAAATCAGAGCGGTTTGAAGTCCTGCATGTGCCAGCCGCCGGCCGCGGCGATGCACAATTGCCCCTTGAACAAAGCGACGCCGTCGAAGCTTTCGCGCGAGGCGGTAAAGCTGCGGCAGGCCTGGCCGTTGTCCTGCACTTCGGCGAGTTCGGTGATGGAGCCCCGCGAGCCGGTGTCGGCATTCGCCCACGGCACGGCCTGGCCGCGAAGCTCCTCGATGTCGGCCGAAGACACCGCATTGCCGATCGTGGTCTGGTCGGAAGCGCTGTCGGCGTCCGTCGATGTCACCCTCGCCGGCGCGCTTGAGGTGACGATGGAACGGTCGACCTCGGCCTTTTCCAGGCTGAAGCCGCCGGCGCCGCAGGCGGCAAGTGGCAGGGCGATAATCACGATCACGGCTTTCGAACTGGCCGAAGCGATAACGCTCCATTGCCCGCTGTCAAAAGCTTGCGCGATACGCGACAATCGGCAACCTCCTGAAGCTCGAGACAATTTGAGAAAAACTATGAGTGACACTGAGTTAACAAGTAGTGACTTTACCGAAGCCGCCGAGCCGTTCCGGCTCTTTGCCGAGTGGCTGGAGGACGCCAAGAAAAGCGAAATCAACGACGCCAACGGCGTAGCACTTGCAACCGTCGATGCCGACGGCATGCCGGATGTGCGGATGGTGCTGCTCAAGGGTTTCGATGAAAGCGGCTTTGTCTTCTACACGAATTTCGAGAGCGCCAAGGGCCGCGAGATTCTTGGCAGCATGAAGGCGGCGATGTGCTTCCACTGGAAATCGCTGCGCCGCCAGGTGCGCATACGCGGTCCGGTGGAGATCGTCAGCGACGCTGAAGCCGACGCCTATTACGCGACGCGGCCGCGCGGCAGCCGGATCGGCGCATGGGCTTCGAAACAGTCGCGGCCGCTGGAAAGCCGCTTTGCCCTAGAGAAGGCGGTGGCCGAATACACGGCGCGCTACGCTATCGGCGAAATCCCGCGGCCAAAGCACTGGTCGGGCTTCCGCATCGTGCCGCAGGCGATCGAGTTCTGGCACGACCGGCCATTCCGGCTGCACGATCGGCTGGTCTTTTCGCGCAACGCCGAAGGCGGCTGGGACAAGACACGGCTTTATCCCTGAGGAGAGGTTCAGGCCTTCTTGCGCGTCATGAAGGCCGTCAACGCGGCGCGCGCTTCGTCGGACTTCAGCCGCTCGGAGAAATGCTCGCTCTCCACCTTGATGCGGGCGACAAGCTCGTGGCGCGGGGCGCGCATCAGGTCACGAGCGATCTTCAGCGCCTGCGGCGGCTTGGCGGCGATCGCGCCGGCCGCTGCGAGTACCGCGGCTTCTAGCCCGTCCTCCTCGACCACCTCATAGATCAGGCCGGCGGCCTTGGCGCGCTCGGCGGAAAAACCTTCGCCCAGCCCAAGCAGCGCGAAGGCGCCCTGCCTGCCGAGGATGAGCGGGGCCAGCAGGCTGGAGCCCGCCTCCGGCACCAGGCCGAGGTCGACGAAGGGTGTGCGGAACACCGTGCGCGGCGTGGCGAAAGTCAGGTCGCAATGCAAATTGAGCGTGGTGCCGATGCCGACCGCAATGCCGTCGACGCCGGAGACCATCGGCTTCTCCGTTTTGGCCAGCGCCATCAGGAAGTCCCAGACCTCGTTGCCGCCCTCACCGCCGGTGGCGATGACCAGGAAATCGGCGAGATCGTTGCCAGAAGAGAAGGCGCCAGAAACACCGAGGAAGATATGGACGCGAACCGCCGGGTCGGCATCGCCATCGGCCAGCGCCTTGGACATTGTCGCGTACATGGCGCGCGTCAGTGCGTTCTTCTTGTCGGGACGGTTCATGCGGATGATCTGGATGGCGCCCTGGCGCTCGACGAGGATATGGTCTGTCACGGTCATTTCCCTGGTGAGCGCTCTGGTATTCAGGCCGATATCAGCGCCTTGCCGGCGGCGGCGAGGCTCTCGGCGCCATCGATTACGCGTTCCTTCAAGGCGCTGACTTCGCCGAGCAGGTTTTCGGCGAAAAAGCGGCAAAGGGCGATGCGGCTCTGCTGGGCAAGTCCGCCACGCGCCAGATAAGCGCCGCCGGCAGCAAGCGAGATCAGCCTGAGATAGGGGGTCGCACCGGCTTGCGCTTCGTCCAGACGGCCGTCGGCCAGCAGCTTCTGCAGGAAGCGCGTCGCCTCGGTGAGATCGTCGAACGCCTGGTCAAGCGCTTCGGCGGTGCGGCCGAAGCCCCGCAGGTTCGAGGTCCGCACCTCGTCGGCGATGGCCTTCAGTTCGGCGATATAGCCGTGCACATGCTCGCCGCCGCCAAGCGGCAATTTGCGGGCTACAAGGTCGATCGCCTGGATGCCGTTGGTGCCTTCATAGATCGGCGCAATGCGGGCGTCGCGATAGAGCGCGGCCGCGCCCGTCTCCTCGATGAAGCCCATGCCGCCGTGGACCTGGACACCCAGCGACGCAACGTCGACGCCGATATCGGTGGAAAAGGCCTTGGCCAGCGGCGTCAGCAGATTGGCGCGATCGCGCCAATGCGCGGCCTCCTCGCCTGTCGACACACGCGCGAAGTCGATGGCATAGGCGCAGGAATACGAGATGGCGCGGGCGATCTGGGTCAAAGCCTTCATGGTCAAGAGATTGCGCTGCACGTCGGGGTGATGGACGATCGGCGCCATCCCGGCGCCTGAAAAGTCCGATGCCTTGCCCTGGCGGCGCTCATTGGCATAGGCGATCGCCTTCTGCGTCGCGGCTTCTGCCACTGCCACGCCCTGCATGCCGACGCAAAGCCTCGCGTTGTTCATCATGGTGAACATGCAGGCGAGCCCCTTGTTCTCCTCGCCGATCAGCCAACCGATGGCGCCGGGCGCAGCACCCTGGAACCCGTCGCCATAGATCATGGTGCAAGTCGGCGAGGCATGGATGCCGAGCTTGTGCTCGAGGCCGGAACAGAAGACGTCGTTGCGGGCGCCGAGCGAGCCGTCATCATTGACCAGGAATTTCGGCACCAAAAACAGCGAGATGCCGCGCGTGCCGGCCGGTGCGTCGGGCAGCCGCGCCAACACCAGATGGATGATGTTGTCGGTGAAATCATGCTCGCCATAGGTGATGAAGATTTTCTGGCCGAAGATGCGGTAGGTGCCGTCGCCGGCAGGCTCGGCGCGGCTGCGCAAGGCGGCGAGATCGGAACCGGCCTGCGGCTCGGTCAGGTTCATCGTCCCCATCCACTCGCCGGAGACGAGCTTTGCCAGATACTTTGCCTTCAGCGCTTCGGAGGCATGCTTGTCCAGCGCCTCGACGGCGCCCATGGTCAGCGTCGGGCCGATGCCGAAGGCCATGGCGGCGGAGTTCCACATCTCGAGCGCGGCAACGCCGAGCATGGTCGGCAGGCCCTGGCCACCAAATTCTTCCGGCCCCGACAGCGCGTTCCAGCCGCCGTCGATCCAGCTGCGGTAAAGCGCCTTCCAACCGGGCGGCATGGTCACGGCTGCATCCTTCAGCACCGCACCGTGCTGGTCGCCGATCTTGTAGAGCGGCGCCACCTCCTCGCTGGCGAAGCGGCCGGCCTCGGCCAGGATGGCGTCGACAAGGTCTTCGCCGAGGTCCCCGAACGCGCCGCTGTCGAGTGCCGGCTTGAGCCCGGCGACATGCTTGAGCGTGAACGAAATGTCGTCGACCGGGGCCTTGTACATGCCGCTTCTCCTCCGCTGCTCCGATCGCTCGATCCTAGGACCCGGGCTGATGCAAAACCATCCGCCTCTGGGCGGCCTCCGACCTTCTTTTTTACGTAAACGTCAAACTTTGTCACGCGAATTTTGTAGCGAACTCCGTCGTCCAGGGTGGAGCGGGAGCGTAGCGGACGCCGAGTACCATGTCGCGACCTCGCGCCAGGGGTGCAACGGTGCAGAATTCTGCGCCGTGGCAACGCTTCGAAGTCGTGGAATGGATTCTATGGTCTCCGCCGCGTCGCTTCGCCATAGAATGACGAAATCGCGAGAGCGACAGGACTCCTGCCCGAAAGCACTTCCTTAACCATACCGGTCCACCATCGGTATTTGGTCAGCGGGGATCCCCTGTTTGAAAACGCCGGCGCATCTTCTTCGCCGCTCAGCTATCGCTCTCGCGGCGATGATGGCGCTGATGTCAGCGGCTACAGCCTCGGACTTTTCCGAGCCTTGGCGGGATGGCGATCGCGCGCTGGTGGTCGACGCCTATGAATACAATTCCATCGACTGGGCGCAGCTTGCCACCGACAAGCGCATTGTCGGCTTCATCAACAAGGCCTCCGACGGGCTGCCGCCGCCCTATTTCTGCTTCGGCGACGAGATTGCGGTCAAACTCTGCAAGACGCTGTGGAAACGCTTTGCGGTGACGCGCGAACTGTTCCAGACGCGCAAGGTGGTGGCCAAGGCGCTCGGCCTGAAATGGGGCGCCTATCATCTTGCCCGCCCCGGCAATCCGCTCGAGCAGGCCAACAGTTTCATCGATTTCGCCGAGCCAGCCCCTGACGATCTGCTCGCCCTCGATCTCGAAGGCAACGACCCCTCGCAATGGATGTCACTCGATGATGCCGAGGAATTCGTGCGCCAGGTGCACCGGCGGCTCGGCCATTTCCCGATCCTCTACACCAACGGCAAGACCGCCCAGTTCATCGCCGACAACCGCTATCGATACCGGCTCTTGTCGCGGCTGCCGCTCTGGTATGCGCGCTACAAGCCCGACATCGACGTGCATTTTCCGATGGGCAACTGGCAGGGCTATGCGCTGTGGCAGTTTTCGGCGCAGGCCAATTGCGGACGCCTGCGCTGCCCGTACCGGGTCGCCGGCACGCCCAACGACATCGACGTCAACGTCGCGCCGATGGACGCGGCGGCACTGCGCCAGCAATGGCCCTTCGGCGGCCTGATCGACGTGCCGCCCGACTACCTCGCCTCGATACCGGTGCCAGTGTCGCGCGCGGCCGGGCTCGCCGGAAAAGTCACCATCACCTATGCCGATGTGGCGACGCCACCGACGGTCGAGGAGATGGTGGCGGTGCTGGGCGCGCGCTGGCAGACATTCCGCGCTGCCTTCCGCATGCCGGTGGTCAAGACGGTGCCGCGCCGCGCGCGCTTCGGCATTGCCGAGTATGTCGCCTGGAAGCGGACTGCGTATCGTTCGGAGGCTCTGCTCGAGGCCGCCTTCTCGCAGGCCGCCGACTCGGTCAGCACCGCTTCGACGGAACTCGTTCGCGAGCGCTGAGGCTCAGGTGGCGCTGGCTTTCTCCCGCGCCACCGCCTGCCAGCCTATGTCGCGGCGGCAGAAGCCTTGCGGCCAGTCGATGCGGTCGAGCGCGGCGTAGGCGCGGCTCTGCGCTTCGCCGACCGTCTTGCCTGACGCGGTGATGTTGAGCACGCGGCCGCCATTGGCGACCAGCGCGCCGCCATTGATGGCGGTGCCGGCGTGGAAAATCTCAACACCATCACCGGCCGCCTCTTCCAGCCCGCGGATGACCGAGCCTTTTTCCGGCGTCCCGGGATAGCCCTGTGCCGCCATCACCACGGTCAGCGCGGCATCGTCGCGCCAGCGGATCGAACTGTGCGCCAACTGGCCGTCGACGGCGGCGTTGAGCAGCACCAGCAGATCGTCCTTCAGCCGCATCATCAGCACCTGACACTCGGGATCGCCGAAGCGGGTGTTGTATTCGATCAGCTTCGGCCCCTTGTCGGTGATCATCAGCCCGGCAAACAGAATACCAGCGAACGGCGCGCCAAGCTCGGCCATGCCGCGCATGGTCGGCTCGACGATCTCGCGCATGGTGCGCCCTACCATTTCGGGGCTCATCACCGGCGCCGGCGAATAGGCGCCCATGCCGCCGGTGTTGGGGCCGGTATCGCCATCGCCGACGCGCTTGTGGTCCTGCGCGGTGCCAAAGGGAAGTGCGGTCGTGCCGTCGCACAGGCAGAAGAAACTCGCCTCCTCGCCGGTCATGAATTCCTCGACTACTACCTCAGCGCCGGCGTCACCGAATGCGCCGTCGAAACAAGCATCGAGGGCGGCGCGCGCCTCGTCCAGCGTCATGGCGATGGTGACGCCCTTGCCGGCAGCGAGCCCGTCGGCCTTGATGACGATCGGCGCTCCCACCTTTTCGACGTAAGCCTTGGCCGCAGCCAGTTCGGTGAAGCGGCCATAGGCGGCGGTCGGGATGCCGTATTTGGCGCAAAGGTCCTTGGTAAAACCTTTCGAGCCTTCGAGCCGCGCTGCCCGCTTCGATGGACCGAAGACGCGGATGCCCTGCTCACGCAGATCGTCGGCAATGCCGGCGACCAGCGGCCCTTCCGGCCCGACGACGACGAGATCGATCGCATTGTCCTTGCAGAAGCTGGCAACAGCGGCATGGTCGGCGATGTCGAGCTTGACCAGTTCGGCCTCGTGGGCGATGCCCGGATTGCCGGGCGCGGCATAGAGCCTGGTCAAAAGCGGCGAGGCCGCGATCTTCCAGGCCAGGGCATGTTCGCGGCCGCCGGAGCCGATCAACAAAACGCGCATGCCGATGTCCCTTGTCATTTCACGACAGGGACTGCGCTATTGCCCCGGGCGGCGCGGGTCAAGAGTTTTACCTTGCGCCATACCGGTTGCGCACGGGAACGTCGCGCCGAGAGCACGGCGTCCCCGGCCGGTATCAGCTCTGGAAGACGACCGGGAACCAGTCCTCGCGCAGTTTCTGGCCGGGCTTCATGTCATGGCCGGCATAGGGCGGCGAGGTACGGCCGGGGCGCTCGACGTAGCGCGCGTCGTCGCCGACCCAGCGCAGCGACAGCGCCCGGCGACGCGCCGCGGTCGGATTGCCGCGCGCACCATGCGCGGTGCGGAAGTCGAACAGGATGGCGTCGCCCGGCTCCATCTCCCATTCGAGCACCTTCAGCGACGGGTCCTTGTCTGGATCCGGCACGGGCAGATAATCGCCCTCGCCGGCATAGAAATTGCTGTCATCGAGCCAGCGCACCGGCAGGATCATCTTGTCCCATTTGTGCGAGCCGGCGATCAGCCGCAGCGTCGCTTCCTTGACCGGATCGATCGGAATCCAGAAGCTGACGGTCTGGGTGCCATCGACGAAGTAATACGGGATGTCCTGGTGCCAAGGCGTCGGCTTTTGCGTGCCCGGTTCCTTGACCAGCACATGGTCGTGGAAGAACTGGGCGCTGCGCGACTGCATCGCCGCTGCCGCGAGTTCCGCGGCCGGGGAATTGCGCACCACGTCGACGAATTCGGGAATGCGCTCCCAATTGCAGTAATCGTCGAAGAAGCTGCCCTTGCCGTTGGCGATGTCCGACGCCGTAGCGCTGCGGTTTTGCATGTTGCGCTCGATGCCGGCGCCGATGGTGCCGACCCAGTCCTTGAAAGCGCCGCGTATGCAGACCGCGCCGTCGCGCTGGTAGTCGGCAATCGCTGCGGCATCGATATGTCTGGCGGCCATGTCATGTCTCTCCTGTTTCGATGACCGACTATCGCGGCCGCCGCACATCGCGTAAAATAATAACTTCTCATCCCTCTTATAGCTTTACCCTATGAACCTGACCCTCACCCAGTTGCGCTACCTCGTCACTGTTGCCCGTCACGGCAGCGTCACCGTGGCCGCCCGGATGCTGAACGTCTCGCAGCCCTCGATCTCGGTGGCGATCGACAATGTCGAAGCGACGCTCGGCCAGAAACTGTTCGTGCGCCAGCGCGGCAGCGGCATCGCGCTGACCTCGTTCGGCCGCAGCGCGGTGGCGAAGGCAAAGCAGGTGCTGGCCGAAGCGGACGAACTGGTTGGGCTCGGGACGCGCGACGCCGATGTCGGGGGCGAACTTGTGCTCGGCTGTTTCGAGGATCTGGCGCCCTATTTCGCGCCGGCGCTGATCCGCGCTTTTTCGCAACGCTGCCCGGCGGTCACCGTGGTGGTCCGCGACGAGACCTTCGAGACGCTGGGCCGGCGGCTCGGCGATGCAGCAATCGATCTCGGCCTGACCTACGATCTCGGCCTGCCCTCGCACTTCGCCCGCATCCTGCTGCATGAGCTGCGGCCACACGCGCTTCTGCCGCAAGGCCACGCACTGGCCAGCCAGGCGAGCGTCAGCCTGGCGGAGCTGGCGACCCATCCCTTGATCACCACCGACCAGCCGCATAGCTGGCAGCATATGCTGGACCTGTTCCTCAGCCGCGGCTTGTCGCCGGTCTCGCAATCGACGGCGAGTTCGTTCGAACTGCAGCGCAGCATGGTCGCCAACGGCTTCGGCGTCGCGGTGAGCTACACCAGGCCTTATGGCGACAGGAGTTATGACGGGCTGCCGCTGGTCTGCAAGCCGCTGTCCGATCCGCTGCCGATGCAGCGCATCATCCTCACCCATGACACAAGGCAAAGGCTGTCGAAGGCGGCGCTGGCCTTCACGGAGGTGGCGAAGGAATGGTTTGCCAGCCACGATATTTTCACCGCCTGAGCGACAATGCGGCCGCTTGACGGCGCACGCCGCTGCTGCCACTCCAGCACGATGGAAACCATCCAGTCGAAAGCCGCACAGGGCCGCGTCGCCGACGCGCCGAGCGGCCATTGGGTCTACAAGATATTGCCGCGCTGGCTGTGGCCTTACGCGCAGCTTGCGCGCTGGGACCGGCCGATCGGCTGGCAATTGCTGCTGTGGCCCTGCTGGTGGTCGGCAGCGCTTGCGGCCAGCGCCTATCCCCGCCCGGCAGACCCGTTGCTCACATTGCTGCCGTCGCCGTGGTTCCTGTTCCTGTTCTTTGTCGGCGCCGTCGCCATGCGTGGCGCCGGCTGCACCTATAACGACATTGTCGACCAGGACATCGACAACAAGGTCGAGCGCACGCGCTCGCGGCCATTGCCGGCCGGCAAGGTGACGCGCCGCCAAGCCTGGGCGTTCCTGGTCATCCAGGCCTTGCTGGGCCTCGTCGTGCTGCTGCAGTTCAACGACTTCGCCATTCCGCTCGGCATCGTCTCGCTGGTCATCGTTGCCGTCTATCCCTTCATGAAGCGCTTCACCAACTGGCCGCAATTGGTGCTCGGGCTCGCCTTCTCCTGGGGTGCACTGATGGGCTGGGCGGTCGAGTTCGGCGATCTCGATGGCCCGGCCATCATGCTCTATATCGGCTCGATCCTGTGGGTGATCGGCTACGACACCATCTATGCACATCAGGACAAGGAAGACGACGCAATCGTCGGCGTGCGCTCGACGGCGCGGCTGTTCGGCGACAACACCAAGACCTGGCTGGTCGGGCTTTATGGCGGCACGCTGGTCTGCTTCGCCATCGCCTTCGCCTCGGCGCAGGTGCCGGTGGTGGCGCTGGCCGGGCTGATCGCCGCCGGCGCCCATATGGCGCGGCAGATAGCGGTTCTGGATATCGACGATCCCGATCAATGCCTGCGGCTGTTCAAATCCAACAACCAGGTCGGCTGGTTGATCTTCATCGGCCTGATCGGCGGTGCGCTGTGGGTGGCGCTGAAGCCGCTGGTGTAGGCTCCCTCTTCCTTCTCCCCTTGTGGGAGAAGGTGGATCGACGCGCAGCGCCGAGACGGATGAGGGGTGCTCCAGCGGAGTGAGGCGTTGGCGTTCCCTGGAACACCCCTCATCCGTCTTGCCGCTTCGCGGCAATCCACCTTCCCCCACAAGGGGGGAAGGAGAAGAGCGCTCTACTCTCTCGAAATAATCTCCTGGCCGTCGATCACCAGTCTCAGCCCGAGATTGCCGGCCCTGCGGCGGGCGAGGAAGCGTGGGCGGCGCGTGGTCGAGACCCGGCCTTTGCGGCGATCCTTGGCCGGCAGCGCCTTGATGGCGGCGCCCAGCGATTCCTCAAGCGTGCGGGCAATTCCGTCGGATTCGATCAAAAGCATCTGCAGCCGATAGGCATCGGCCCAGGCGCGCCAGTCGGCGGCGACGTCTTCGAGATCGTCGGCCACCAGCAGCGGCACCGACAGCATCGGGTCGTTGTGTAGGAGTTCCAGGGTTACCGTGACATTGCCTTCCGGATCCTCCATCGCGCGGGCGGCGACGCCGCGAAACGCGTTGGCGGGCAGCGCGATGATCGCCGGCACGCCGCTCATCTCGAGCGTGCGGCGGATGACGGCGCCGCGCTGGTCGATGGTGAAGGTAACGTCGCCATAGTCGTCGCGCGTGGCATAGCTCACCACTTGCGGCAGGCGGAATGGGTCGAGGCGCATGTTGCGCCCGGCCCAGACGGGCTTCAATACACTGTTCATCTGCTGCCTTCCTGTGTTTCTCCTGAGAGCCGTTTTGCGGGTCTCTCCGGGCCGGTTTTCCCGGCCTCGTTGTGTGAAACATTAGCGCGAGCTTCTGCCGCCCGGCTTAAGAAAGTCAGTTAAATTTTGCTGATCTCAGGCGATGGTTATCGGAATGAGACCAGCCACAAAATGTTGAAAGGATCAGATAACCTTACCGGGATTCATGATGCCGGCCGGATCGAAGACGGCCTTCACCCGGCGCATCAGCTCGATCGCCATTGGCGGCGCGGTGGCGATCAGCTCGTCGCGCTTCAACTGGCCGATGCCGTGCTCGGCCGAGATCGAGCCGTGGAAGGAGCGCACGACATCGTGCACGGCATGGTTCATGGCGTGGTAGAGGCCGAGAAACGCTTCGTCGTCACCGCCCTCCGGCCGGGAGATGTTGTAGTGGAGATTGCCGTCGCCCATATGGCCGAAGCAGACCACGCGCGCCTGCGGACTGACCGAAACCACTGCACCGGCCGCCTTTTCGATAAACGCCGGGATGGATGCCACCGGTACCGAAATATCATGCTTGATCGAAGCGCCTTCGGGCTTTTGCGAATCCGGCAGCACCTCGCGGAAGTTCCAGAACGCGTCGCCCTGCGCCAGGCTGGCCGCGATCACCGCGTCGCCGACGATGCCTTGCTGGAGGCCTGCCGACAGCACTTCTTCGATCAGCCCCCTGGCGTCCTCGGCCGAACGGCCCGACGACACCTGCATCAACACATACCATGGCCAATCCTGCGCCAGCGGCCGCGTGACGCCCTGCGCATGGCGCAGCGTGAAATCATAAGGACGCTGGCCGATCAGCTCGAAGGCGGTGAGTGCCGCCCCTGCCCGGTCCATCGCCAGGCTGAACAGCGAAAGCGCTGCTTCCGGCGACGACAGGCCGGCAAAGGCCACTTCGCGCCCCTTGGGCTTGGGAAACAGTTTCAGCACCGCCGCGGTGATGATGCCGAGCGTGCCTTCGGCGCCGACGAACAGGTTCTTCAGATCGTAACCGGTGTTGTCCTTCTTCAGTTTGCGCAGATCGTCGAACACCTCGCCGGTCGGCAGCACGACTTCGACACCAAGGCAGAGTTCGCGCGCATTGCCATAGGCAAGCACGCCGGTGCCGCCGGCATTGGACGAGAGATTGCCGCCGATCTGGCAGGACCCTTGCGCGGCAAGCGACAGCGGAAACAGCCGGTCGGCGGCGTCGGCGGCTTCCTGCAGCGTCTGCAGGATGACGCCGGCCTCGACGGTTACCGTGTTGGAGAAGACGTCGATCTCGCGAATGCGGTTCAGCCGCGACAGCGACAGCACGATCTCGCGGCCGGAGGCATCCGGCACCTGGGCGCCGACCAGCCCGGTGTTGCCGCTTTGCGGCACGACCGGCGTTCCCGTCTCGCCCGCCAGGCGCATGATCCGGCTGACCTCGTCGACGCTGCCGGGACGCAGCACCAAGGCGGTCCTGCCGTGCCATAGGCCGCGCCGCTCGGTAAGATACGGCGCAATATCGGCCTGGTCGCGCAGCGCATATTTGTCGCCGACGATTGCCGCAAAGCGGTCGATGAGAGCGGGGTCGAGGTCGAAGGGTGCGTCGTTCATGGGCGCAAACTATGGCGCTCAGTCGAGCTTGTCACGGGGGGCAGCGGCACGAAACAGCCGATCGTTGATCGCCTCGCCGAGCCCTTCGACCGGGATCGGCTCGACGGCGATCGTCGCCGCGCCGCTGCGGTCGAGTTCCTGCAGATACGCGAACAGATTGCTTGCGGCTTCGCGCAAATCGCCCGATGCGGACAGGTTGCGCAAGGCGGCCGCCGCTTGCCAGCCTTCGGCGCGGTCGCCACCAAAGGCCAGCAAGGCCTCGCCTTCAGCCACACTCTGTGCATCGAGCCGCACCGATGCGCGCGGCGCATAATGCGACGCCAGCATGCCGGGCGCCTCGATGCCGGCTGTCGCGCCGCGCTGCAGCTTGATGCCGGTGACGGCCTCGATATCGGCGGCAGCGATGCCGCCTGGCCTCAGCAGCCGCACGCTGTTGCCTTCGACCTTGACGATGGTCGATTCCAGCCCGACCGGGGTGGCGCCGCCATCGACCACCAGCCGGATTTTGGCGCCGAGATCGGCCGCCACGGCTTGCGCTGTCGTCGCGCTGATCTTGCCCGAAGAGTTCGCGCTGGGCGCGGCCAGCGGCCGGCCGAGCCTGGCGATCAGCTCGCCGCCGAAGCCCCTCGGCATGCGCAGCGCGATCGTATCGAGCCCGGCGGTGACCAGCGGATGGATGCCGTTGCCGGGTCGGAGCGGCAGCACCAGCGTCAGCGGCCCCGGCCAGAACGCCTCGGCCAGCCGCTTCGAAAGCGGGTCGAAGATCGCAATGCGCTCGGCCATCGCGAGATCGGCGACATGGGCGATCAGCGGGTTGAAGCGCGGCCGGCCCTTGGCTTCGAAGATGCGGGCGACGCCGACGCCATTGGTCGCGTCGCTGGCCAGTCCATAGACGGTCTCCGTCGGGATGGCGACCACGTCGCCGCCCTCAAGCAGCGCCAACGCCTGCTCCATCGCTTCGCCGACGGATAGTATCTCAGCCACTCGCTTCACCTCACAGGCACCGGACCTAAAGCGCGTCGCGCTGAACCGGATTCATGCGACGCGCTTTAGGTCTTTGTTTTGATGCATGTCGTTCTCTCAAAACCGGGGCCACTTTTGAGCGACATGCATTAGAGCGGTTCAGCTGTTCGCTTAAACGCTCTAAGTATTTGTTTTTGCGGAATTCCGGACGGAAAACCGCTACTCACTTTTCCTGGAATTGCTCTAATACGGCAGTGGTTTTCGGGCAAGCCGGCGTTGGCGAATTATCAATGCCTAAAATGCTATGTTTCCCTGCAAGCCGGCATCAATCCACTCGGGTTAAGGCTACTTGGGTTAGGGCTGGCGGCTTGTTGGGCAAGGGGACGGTTTCGATGTCGATGCGTGTGCTTGGAGCGCTTGGTTTCACCCTGGCGGCGATGACCGGTGGGGCGCACGCCTCGTCGATCGTCTTTCTCGGCGTCTCGACCTCGACGCCATCGGTCATCAAGGTTGGCGGATCCGAACCGGTCAGGACCGCCTCGACGCCATCGATCGTCGCGCTCGGCGATGCCCAGCCCGATGTGACTTATGAAAAGGTCGCGGCGATCCCCGAAAAGCCTAGGCAGGATCCGATGATCATTCGCGGCGGCATCGTCGGCGGCGCCTTCGCCGCGCCGGCTCCGGCCAGGGCGAGCGCCGCGGCGCCGGCAACTGAGCCGACGGCAGAGACCGCACCAGCCGGAACTGCAACGGCATCGAACGGCAAGCCCGAGTCGCAACCGGCAGCGCCGCAGCCGGCAACAACACCGCAGCAGCCGATCGAGGGCGTCGGCAAAGCCGAGTAGGCCATTCAGCCAAAACAGTCGGCCAAGACAGTCGGCCGATCCATGCCGCTTGACGCCAATCGACAGCCCGGCGCACGATCGGCTTGGCGGCGGCGGCCCCAATTTCGCCAATCGGTTTTGGCATGAGCGCGCCGGGTTGTAGGAGAGCGAGGGGTTATCATGAACATGACGAAATCTTTGATTATTGCCGGCCTGTTGCTGGCGTCACCTATAGGTGTCGGCGGCGCGCAGGCCGGTGACGAGCTAGGGTCCTACGTCGCGCGCATTTCCGATCGCGACCACCATGCCAGCGACGGCTATGAGCTGAGCAGCGCAGCACAGATGGTGCGGCAGGACCGTGCCAACTGGCACAAGTTCCACCGGCGCGACGCCGACGACCAGGGCGATGACTGGTTCCGCAGCAACGATGATCGCGCGTATCTGGAACGCATGCTGAAGCGCAGTGGCGCGATGAGCTCCTCGACACGGAACGCCATCGTCAATGGCGAGCCGCTGATCCAGGTCGACGTCTATTCAGACAGCGTGCATGTCAGCATTTTGGAGGACTGACGGAGTCAGCCTCGGGAGGACTGAAAACAAGACGGGCGGCGTGTGAACGCCGCCCGTGTTCGGGCTTGTCCGTCCCTTAGCTAGCCAGCTATTCTGGAGAAATCAGCCACCTGGTCGGTGGCCGTGCGGATGCGGGCGAGCAATGCCAGACGGTTGGCGCGCACGGCCTGGTCCTCATCATTCACGAGAACACGTTCAAAGAATGAATCAACCGGTTCGCGCAGCACGCTAAGCGCCAGCATGGCGGCGGAAAAGTCTTCGTTTTGAATCGCTTCGCCGGCTTCTCTCTCCGCCTGATTCACCGCTGCAAACAGCGATTTCTCGGCCTCCTCGCGAAACAGCGCCGGCTCAACAGTCTCGGCGACGAGCGTTTTCTTCTTCTCCTCGGCAGCCAGAATGTTGGCCGCCCGCTTGGCGCCGGCGAGCAGGTTCTTGCCGTCCTCGGTGTCGAGGAAGGACCCCAGAGCTTCGACGCGACGCACGATCTGCAGGAGGTCGTCCGAGTGCGATTGGCCGATCTCCCCCCTTGTGGGGGAGATGCCCGGCAGGGCAGAGGGGGGCGCGCCAGAATGAGAGGTCGGCGGGACAGCGCCCCCCTTTGTCGACTTCGCCGCCCCCAAAAGGGGGGAGATTGGCGCGCTTCCACCACCTGCCAGCACGGCGTCAATGAGATCATGCCGAGCGCCCTGGTCGCGGAGATAGACTTTCAGGCGGTCGTGGAAGAAGGCGAGGAGGTCGGGCCCAAATGCCCGTCCAGCCTTAGACGCGAGATAACTCGCCGTTTGATAGGCACTATCGAAGAGCGATGTCAGCGGCAGTGAGATCCCATTCTCGATCAGGATTCTCACCACGCCCAGTGCGGCCCTTCTCAGCGCGTAAGGGTCCTTCGACCCCGTCGGCTTTTCATCAATGACCCAGAAGCCGACCAGCGTATCGATTTTGTCGGCCAGCGCGACGGCAATCGACACCGGATTGGTCGGCACGCTATCCGACGGACCTTGCGGTTTGTAGTGCCCCTCGATCGCCGCAGCCACGGACGGATGCTCACCCTGCAGCAGCGCGTATTTGCGGCCCATTGCGCCTTGCAGTTCCGGAAACTCGCCCACTGCTTCTGTCGTGAGATCAGCCTTGGCCAGCACGGCGGCGCGAGCGGCGAGCGCGGTAATCTCCCCCCTTGAGGGGGAGATGTCGCCGAAGGCGACAGAGGGGGTCGTCTCGCGTGGAGTGCCAACTCCCTCTTTCTTCGAGAGACCGGACGGCGTCGCGGCAGCCGAAGCGACCCCCTCTGGCCTGCCGGCCATCTCCCCCTCAAGGGGGGAGATCGACTGCGCCACTGTTGGCGCCAGCTCCTGCGCCAGCCGCTTGATCCGCTCCACCCGATCGCCTTGCGTACCGAGCTTGGCGTGAAAGGTGACATTGAGATGGTCGAGGCGGGCCATGCGCTGGTCGAGCGGCTTTTTCAGATCGAGCCCGAATTTCTTCGCCGACGCCTCGAGCTGCTCCAGATCCGGCAGATCGCCCTGGTCGGTCTTCCAGAAATACAGCGCGTCCGACAGGCGGGCACGCACCACCTTGCCGTTGCCGTGCGCGACCTCCTTGCCGCCGTCCTTGGCCTCGATGTTGGCGGTGAGGATGAAGCGGTTGGAGAGGTTTTCGCCGTCGCCCTGCGGCCGGGTGACAAAGCATTTCTGATTGGCGCGGATGGTCAGCCGGACCACTTCTGGCGGTATGGCAAGAAAGGCCTGCTCGAATTCGCCCATCAGCACCACCGGCCATTCGACCAGGCCCGACACTTCTTCCAACAACCCTTCGTCCTCGACCAGATCGAGCCCGTTGGCGAAGGCGAGGTTGCGGGCGTCGGCAAGGATGATCTCCTTGCGGCGGTCGCTATCGAGCACGACCTTGGCCGCTTCCAGCTTGGTCACGTAATCGTCGAAGCGGCGCACGGTGATTTCTCCCGGCGCCATGAAACGATGGCCGTAGGTGATATTGCCCGAGCGGATGCCATCGATCTCGAAATCGACCACCACCGGCTCCTCGGTCTCCGGGCCGAAGGTGCACAGAATCGTCTGCAGCGGCCGCACCCAGCGTAGCGAACCGGGCTTGGCTGAAGCCGGCCCCCAGCGCATCGATGTCGGCCAGGGGAAGCCGCGAATGATGGCCGGCACCAGTTCGGCGATGATTTCTTCCGCCGCCCTGCCCGGCTTCGAAATATGGGCGACGTAGAAATCGCCCTTCTTCGGATCGGAATGAACATGCGCCTCGGCAACCGAGGCAAGGCCTGCCTTGCGCAGAAAACCCTGCACCGCCTGTTCCGGCGCCGTCGTCGACGGCCCCTTGATCTCCTCGTGGATATCCTTCGAGCGCGCGGTCAGGCCCCTGACATCGAGCGCCAGGCGCCGCGGCGTCCAGTATTCGCGCGCGGCGTCATAGGTCAGACCCGCCTCGACCAGACCGTCGGTCAGCATCTTCCTGAGATCGCCCGCCGCCTTGCGCTGCATACGGGCGGGGATTTCCTCGGAGCGAAGTTCTAAGAGCAGGTCTGGCATGGTTAAGCTCCCACCCTCCCCTTGATGGGGAGGGTCGGCGCGTAGCGCCGGGGTGGGGTGGCGACCTCTCAGCCGCCGATACCTTCGGCACCATCGCGCAAACGCAGGTGTGATTTTCGTTCTTCCACCGCCGCATAGATCGTATCGAGCACGGAATCCAGTTCGTTTTTGATTTCATGGTTCCAGAAGCGAATGACGCGGTAGCCTTGGCTCTCGAACCATTTCGTTCGACGCTCGTCATGGCGCAGCTGGTCATCGAAGCTGTGATGGGCACCGTCCACCTCAATGATCAGCTTCAGCCGGTGGGAGATGAAATCAGGGAAGTAAACGCCTACCGACGCCTGCCTGCGAAAATGAGTGCCTTCTACTGGAATGCGCCACAGATGCCGCCACAGGATGCGTTCCTCGTCGGTCATCGCCGCGCGAAGCCTTTGCGCAGACTGCAGCTTGAATCGATCGAGTTTTGGCATGGAACGTCGCGCTGTCACCCCCACCCGCCGCTTCGCGGCGACCTCCCCCATCTAGGGGGAGGTAAGAGGGCATAGCAACTCGGCTGACCGCTGTTTCCAGGAATTTTGACCGCCCCTGTCGGGCCGCAACCAGCCCGCCCGTCCTTGGATCAAAGATTTCCATGAACCAAACGCAGCGCTGAAGCGACCAACGCTCAGGCAGGGACCTATTGGCTGAACGACCATGAAAACGGCATCGAGACTTCTCCAGATCATCGCGCTCAGCGCCTGTTTCGCCGCGCAGGTGCATGGCGCCTTCTCGATGCCGGGTGTGCGGCAGGCTATGCGGACCATGGCAGGATCGTCTGGCCAGTTCTCGGCGCCAATCAACATTTCCCCCGAAATGATGAAGTGAGCCTCAGGCGGCGAGCCCGCCGGCCTGGGTCTGCAAAAATGCCTCGCCGCAGGCTTTCGCCAGATTGCGCACCCGCAGGATGTAGCTCTGCCGCTCGGTCACCGAAATCACTCCGCGCGCATCGAGCAGGTTGAAGACGTGGCTGGCCTTGATGCACTGGTCATAGGCCGGGAAGACCATGCGGTGCATCGGCAGATTGTCGTTCAAGGCCGGCGCGCCGGCCGCGAGCAGCGCCTTGCATTCGGCTTCGGCGTCCTCGAAATGCCTGAGCAGCATGGCGGTGTTGGCATATTCGAAATTGTGCCTGGAATATTCCTGCTCGGCCTGCAGGAAGACATCGCCATAGGTGACTTTTTCGGCGCCTTCTCGGCCGTTGAAGTTGAGGTCGTAGACATTGTCGACGCCCTGCACATACATGGCCAGCCGCTCCAGGCCGTAGGTCAGTTCTCCCGCCACCGGCGCGCATTCGATGCCGCAGACCTGCTGGAAATAGGTGAACTGCGACACTTCCATGCCGTCGCACCAGCACTCCCAGCCGAGCCCCCAGGCGCCAAGCGTCGGGCTTGCCCAGTCGTCCTCGACGAAGCGAATGTCGTGCAGCAACGGATCGACGCCGATCGCCTTGAGCGAGCCGAGATAGAGCTCCTGCAGGTTCGGCGGGTTGGGCTTCAGGATCACCTGGTACTGGTAATAATGCTGCAGCCGGTTGGGGTTTTCGCCGTAGCGGCCGTCCTTGGGCCGGCGCGAGGGCTGGACATAGGCAGCGTTCCAGCCCTTGGGCCCGAGCGCGCGCAGCGTGGTGGCCGGATGGAAGGTGCCGGCGCCGACTTCCATGTCGTAAGGCTGCAGGATGACGCAGCCATAGGCGGCCCAGTAATTGTGCAGGGTCAGGATCAGCCCCTGGAACGAGCGGCTGGGATGTATATGGGCTGGACTGTCTGACGTCACGGCGGCCTCGGAAAGCGCTGAAATGATGCCATTCCCTAGTTGCCGGGCCGGCTAGCGTCAAGGCAGCGCCTATCGCCGCCTTGATGAGAGGTTGAACGCTTTGCTTCGGACTGGCCCATTGCCGGACGGTGCCGGTGGCCGTTTGCTCGCCCAGCTTCAACGACAAAGGTTCAGCCATGCAAGGCCAGTTCACCGTACGCCCCGTCACCCGAGAGGATTACGAGCAATGGCTGCCGCTGTGGGACGGCTACAATGCGTTTTACGGCCGCTCGGGCGAGACCGCCTTGCCCGGTGACATCACTGCAATGACATGGTCGCGCTTCTTCGATGCCTATGAGCCGATGCATGCGCTGGTCGCCGAGAGCGAAGGCAAGCTTCTCGGCCTTGTCCACTATCTCTACCACCGCACCACGACGGCGATTTCGCCGAACTGCTATCTGCAGGATCTCTTCACCAATGAGGCGTCGCGCGGCAAGGGCGTCGGCCGGGCACTGATCGAAGACGTCTATACCAGGGCGCAAACCGCAGGCTCCAGCCGCGTCTGCTGGCTGACACACGAAACCAACCACACGGCGATGAAGCTCTACGACAAGATCGGCGATCTCTCGGGGTTCGTCGTCTACCGAAAGCTGTTCTAGAATGAGCGCCAACGCTGGGTCTGCGCCGCGTCGCTTCGCTCCTTGCTCCGCCATAGAATGACGATCGCGATAGGGCGTCTCTATCTCTTTGTTTCTGTCGCAATTCCGAACGGAAAACCGCGCACACTTTCCTGGAATTGCTCTAAGACGCCAAGCCGAAAAAACGGGGCTCAGCGAGCCCCGTTTCATCAGAAGTATGGCCCGATCACCCCTTCGGCGCTGGCGGGGTGGCCGGCTTGACCTTCGGGGTTTCCTGCGCCGTGTTGGATTCGATCGGCGGCAGGCCCTTCATCAGCTTCTGCTGCAAAATGGCAAGCACATCGGGATCCGGCTTCAGGTCGCGCGCCTGATTCCACTGGAAAGTGGCTTCGAGCTTGCGGCCGACGCGCCAATAGGCATCGCCGAGATGGTCGTTGAGCACCGGATCTTCCGGCTTGAGCGACACGGCGCGCTCCATTTCGCGCACGGCGTCGTCGAACCGGCCCATGCGGAAATAGGCCCAGCCCAGCGAATCGACGATGTAGCCGTCGCTCGGCCTGAGGTCGACGGCCTTCTGGATCATCGCCAGGCCTTCCTTGAGGTTCATGTTCATGTCGACCCAGGAATAGCCGAGATAGTTCAGCACCTGCGGTTGGTCGGGGAACAGCTCAAGCGCCTTGAGGAAGTTCGGTTCGGCCTTCGGCCATTCCTTCAGCCGCTCATAGGCGATGCCGCGCTGATAGTAGATGTTCCAGTTGGCATTGGTCGGCGTCTTCAGCACCGCGACCGCCTTGTCGTAGAGAGTGGCGGCGGAGCGGAAATCCTCCTTCGAGGCATAGACCCCGCCTAGCGCCAGATAGGCGCGCATGTCATCGGGGTGAGCTTCGACGAATGCTTTGAGATGGGCGATAGCCTCGTCGTGACGGTTGAGATCGGCAAGGTTGAGGCCGAGCTGCAGGTCGGAAAGCTCCTTCAGCGGCGAAGAGGCTGGAATGCGGCTATAGAGAGCAATGGCGCCTTCACCGTCCTTCAACTGCTCCGCGACGGCGGCAAGCTGCACCAAAGCGGCGTCGCTGTCGGGCTTGAGCGCGAGCGCATATTGCAGATAGAGGCGCACGAACGGCTCGCCGCCGCCGCGATTGAGCGCGATTGCGAGGTCGAGCAGGATTTCAGCGGCGCCTTCGGAGGGATTGGCGACGAAGGGCTCGATCTTGTCGCCCTTGCTGATCCTGTCGCGAAGCGCCTGGATGTCGAGCTTGCCGGGCGCGAACGCCTCGGCCTTGTCGAGCACGTAGAGCGCCTTGTTCTTGTTGCCCTTGCGCGCCAGAAAAGACGCGTAGGCCTGGGCGTTGCGCATCCATGTCTCGGGCGCGGCACCGCCGGCCGTGACGTCGGTCAGGGTCGCGTCATAAAGCGCGTCGGCCTTGTCCGACAGGCCTGCGGCATCGGCGATCAGCGCGCGGTGGAAGGACTTGAACAGGCCGAACCAGTCAGGCCCCTGCAGTTTGTCGATCGAGGCCATCGCCCCGGTGGGGTCGCCGGCGCCCTCTTGTGCCCAGCCGGACATGACGCCGGAAATCAGCCGGTCGAGATCGGACTCGAGCGACAGCTTGAGCCAGTACTGCGCCTTGGTGAAATCCTTCTTGTGGAAGGAATCGACCGCCAGAGCCAGACGCGAGAAGCGCTCGACGTCGGGAACTGCCTTGAGCTTGTCGGCATAGACCAGCGATTCCTCGAAGCGGCCTTGCGCGATCAGCGACAGCATCAGGCTTTGCTGCAGCGAGGTGTCGCCGGGATTGAAGGCGAGCGCCTGCTTGTAATAAGCGATGGCATTGTCGAGGTCGTTGTCGCCTTCGGCGATGCGGGCGGCGAGATAGGCGCCCGAGAAGGAGGTGATCTTGACCGGGTCGGTCGATTCCTTGGCGTAGGCAGGCAGCGGAGAAATCGCCATCCCTGCCACAATTGCCAGCCCCGCGAGCCAGCGCGCACGTCCTTGCCGCATCGTATCCCTTT
Source organism: Mesorhizobium sp. M0052 (assembly GCF_040323255.1). Lineage (NCBI taxonomy): Bacteria > Pseudomonadati > Pseudomonadota > Alphaproteobacteria > Hyphomicrobiales > Phyllobacteriaceae > Mesorhizobium > Mesorhizobium sp. M0052. The sequence continues at coordinate 132,993 of NZ_JAMYUS010000019.1, forward strand.
CAGCCAAGCGCCATCCCGCGTCGGCGCGGAGAAGCCATAGACTCGATGTTTCCTGACAAAGCATGGCCTTTTTGGGGTCAGGCTTCAATCCGGGCCGAATTCACAATCGGGTCACCCGATTAACAAACCATGGCGACGCAGACACTATCGGTTCCGACAATAGCAGATCGGGGTTGGGAGCTACAGCCTGACATCGCGATATCCGCCTGCCGCGACAGTGCTGCACAGGCCGGCCCACTCGCAACCCTGGCAGGCCTCACGCGTCACGCCGGCTGCAAAGGCGGCGCGCAAGCCGGCAAGCGTTGCCGCGTCGAGGCTGAAGCGGACGCCGGCCCGGATCGGCCGGGTCAGCAGCTTGCCGACATCGCGTGCTGCCAGATCGTCCCGGCCGGCGGCGCTTTCGCGCAAGCAGTGGGGCTCCGCCCCGCCGAGCAGCGGCTGGCAGATGTCGTCGGGGCCGGAGACGATCAGAATATCCTCGCCGCGGCCCAGACGTTTCGCGATCACGTCATAGTTGGCGACGAAGGCTGCGCTGTACCCTTCGCCGATATAGGTCAGCAGGCAAAGAAGATGGTGGGAGCGCAGCCGGACGGTCATCGGTCAGGACGCACCAGCGGAGCCTGTTCCATCCCGATGGTATCGGGATGGGGCTCCATCTCTTTGTTTGAGCATGATCTCTTCCGAAAACCGGACTCCACTTTTCGGGATCATGCTCCTGCCGGGTCCGCCTTGTTGCTCCAAAACAGCTTGAGCGTCGCGGCGCCGAGCGCCGATTTCAGCAGGCCGCCGACGAGGAAGGGCAAGAAGCCGAAGGCGATGGCCTGTTCGAGGCCGATCATGAGGGCGAGCCAGGCCGTGCCGAGAACCAGGCAGGCGAGGTTGCCGAGGACCATGCCGGCGAAGGCGAGCAGCACGCGGTTGCCGTTCCAGCCGCGCTCGGCCAGCCAGCCGACGAGCGCGCCGACAAGCGGGAAGGCGAAGAGATAACCGGCGGTCGGCCCGGCAAAATGCTGGATGCCGGCAGCTCCGCCCGACAGCACCGGCAAACCCACAGCGCCCTCGACGAGCCATGCGGCGATGGTGATCGCGCCGAGCCGCCAGCCGTAGAGCGCGCCCACCAGCGTCACCGCAAAGGTCTGCATGTTCATTGGAACCGGCAGCATCGGCACTTCCATGTAGGAGGCGAGCGCAATGGACAGCGTGCCGATGACGATGGCCGCGGCTTGCCAGGCATACGAGCGCGTTTGCAGGCGCAACGGGCTGAAGGAGGGCTTGGAGGGCGAAAAGGCGATGTCGGTCATGGCGGCTTCCCTGGCTGGTTTGAATTATAGATAATTTTGTTGTTCGATCTATTATCGAATCCATATTTGCGCGGGAATGGCAACCCTCGCCCCTAAAAAGGCTTGGGCTTGCGTGCCGAATAAAGGACATTTGGAAGGCTGGCGGGACAGCACCCCCCTCTGGCCTGCCGGCCATCTCCCCCGCAAGTGGGGAGATCGGATGTCGCCTCTGGGTAGTGTGCTGAGAGTTCTGCAAATTCGCTGAGAGAGGGCGGTCATGGCAGGCTGGTGATGTTCAACGTCACCGATTCCCTGGA
>NZ_JAMYUS010000020.1:0-133130 GCF_040323255.1 Mesorhizobium sp. M0052
AACCATCGCCGGTCCTCCCGGCGAAGGAGAAAACTGTCACCCATGCTATCGGTCCATTCTGTTACCTATCTATCCGGTTCGGACAACCCTTACCCTCTCCCCGTATAGTGACGGGGAGAGGGACGCGGTCATCGTCGTTTCGCCAATCGCCAACGTCGCAGGATTGAGGCTGCCCTTCATTCCCTGCCCGGCACCACCAACACCTTGACCTCGCCGGGGGCGGCCGGGTTGGCGATCACCGAGGCGGCTTCCTCCAGGCCGACCTGCCTTGAGATGAGCTTGTCGATCTCGATTGCGCCGGACGCGACAAGGTCCGCTGCCCGCCTGTGGGTGAAGGGATTGATGAACGAGCCGAGAACCTTCAGCTCGCGAAACAGGATGTCGAACGGTTCGAAGGGCACTTTCACGCCTTGCGGCATCACGCCGACGATCACCACCGTGCCGCCGGACTTCGCCAGCCGCATCGATTGTTCGACGGTATCGGGGACACCGGCGCATTCGAGCACCACGTCGGCCCCGCCGGGCACAAGGCCGGCTGGGCCGGCGATCGCCTCGATCGGGTCGACCGCGTTTGGGTCGACCGTCGCCGTTGCACCGAGTTCTTCAGCGAGCGCCCGGCGGGAGGCCTGCCGCGTCGACAGGATGATGGTCGCCGCTCCTGCGAGCCTCGCCAATTGCACGGTAAGCAGGCCGATGACGCCGCCACCAAGCACCACCACGGCAGCGCCGGGTCTGATTCCGGCGAGGTCGACAGCGTGCAGGCAGCAGGCCAGCGGCTCGCAGAAGGCGCCATGCGTTGGCTTGAGGTTCGCAGGCAGAAGAAAGGCCTGGCTCTGCGGCATCACGACGTAGTCGGCGAAGCCGCCGTCGCGATGGATGCCGATGGCCCTGAGATTGCTGCACAAATTGACCCGGCCAGCCCGACAATGACTGCAGCGTCCGCAGAAGATGTTGGGATCGCCGGTAACACGGTCACCGATGGCGATGCCGGAAACCGCATCACCGACAGCCTCCACGATGCCGCAGAATTCGTGACCAAGCGTCACCGGCGGGCTCGAAGGGAATTCGCCGTGGAGGAGGTGACGGTCGGTGCCGCAAACGCCGCAGGCTTCGACGCGCACCAGAACGTCCTGCGGTCCCGCAACAGGCTTGTCGACCTCCCGTAGCGCAATGCTGCCCACGGCTTCCAGGCGCACGGCTCTCATAACATCCTCACTCAGGTTCTCAGTGTTCACACATCAGTTGAAGTTCGGCGGCTGCGACAGGTCGGTCGCCGGCGCCGCCGGCTTGGCGGGCGGCGTCTCGCCGAAATTCGGCGGCTGCGAGAGATCGTTCGACGGTGGCGCCGCGGGTGATGGGCCACCGTTGGCTGGTGGTGGTGTGCCGAGAGGCGCAAGGCTTGGCATATCAGGCAAGTTGATCTCGATCGTTCCCGGATCGACGGCCGCACCCTTGTAGCGCATGACCATTTGCGGGAAGGCGATGGTCAGCCCGATCATGATCACCTGGATGCAGACGAAGGGCACGGCGCCCCAATAGATCTGGCCGGTGGTCACCGGCGCGATCTGCTTGCCGGTGAGGCGATCGAGATAGGGCACGCGCGCGGCGACAGAGCGCAGGTAGAACAGCGCAAAGCCGAAAGGCGGGTGCATGAAGCTTGTCTGCATGTTGACGCCGAGCAGCACGCCGAACCAGATCAGGTCGATGCCGAGCTTATCGGCAGCCGGCGCCAAGAGCGGTACGATGATGAAGGCGAGCTCGAAGAAGTCGAGGAAGAAGGCGAGCACGAAGACCAGGATGTTGACGCCGATCAGGAAGCCGACTTCGCCGCCCGGCAGCGACGTCAACAAATGCTCGACCCAGACGTGGCCGTTGACGCCGTAGAAGGTCAGCGAGAACACCCGCGCGCCGATCAGGATGAACAGCACGAAGGAGGAAAGCCTGGTGGTCGACGCGAGCGCCTGTTTGATGACATCCAGCGACAACCGCCCCTTCATTGCCGCCATCGCCAGGGCGCCAACCGCGCCCATGGCGCCGCCCTCCGTCGGGGTGGCGATGCCGAGGAAGATGGTGCCCAGCACCAGGAAGATCAGCGCCAGAGGCGGGATCAAAACGATGATCACCTGCTGCGCCAACCTGGACATCATGTTGATGTTCAGGCCCTTGTCGGCGATCGCCACGATATAGATCAGGATCACCCCGATGCTGGCGCCAAGGATATCGGCATTGTCGCCATGCGCCGGCGCAAGGTAGCGATAGGCCGCATAGGAAGCCGCGACTGCCACCAGCAGTGCCGCGAGCAGCGACAGCACGCCGTGGCCAAGCGTGCGGGCCGCCAGCGGCAACGCCGGCATCGAGTTCGGCCGGACGATCGACATGATCAGGATGTAGAGCGTGTAAAGGCCGGTCAGCACCAGGCCGGGGATCAGCGCGCCGGCATACATGTCGCCGACCGAACGGCCGAGCTGGTCGGCCAGAACGATCAGCACCAGCGACGGCGGGATGATCTGGGCGAGTGTGCCGGATGCCGCGATGACGCCCGACGCCAGTCGTCGGTCATAGCCGTAGCGCAGCATGATCGGCAGCGAGATCAGGCCCATGGCGATGACCGAAGCCGCGACCACGCCCGTGGTAGCGGCAAGCAGCGCGCCGACGAAAATCACAGCATAGGCAAGGCCGCCGCGAACCGGGCCGAACAGCTGGCCGATCGTGTCGAGCAGGTCCTCGGCCATGCCCGATCGTTCCAGCACGATGCCCATGAAGGTGAAGAACGGGATTGCCAAGAGCGTGTCGTTAGACATCACCCGGCTGCCGTAGAAATTGTCGGGCAGCGCATGCAGCAGCGGCCACGCCAGGTTGATCGAGCCGCCCGAATAGGGCGACAGCACGACGCCGATGAAGAAGAACATCAGGCCGTTTGCGGCGAGTGAAAAAGCGACGGGATAGCCGATCAGCAGGAAGATGATCAGCGAAGCGAACATGATCGGCGCCATGTTCTGGGCGATGAACTCGATCATGGGCGCGCCTCCTGGGCGAGCGCCTTGGCCTCTTCAGCAAGGGCTTTAGCCTCGAGCTCGGCCTGTTCGTGCACCGAGATGAACGGATTGGGATCGTCCATGTCGCCGCGCATGATGGCGATCTTCTTGATGATCTCGGAGATGCCTTGCAGCGCCAGCAGGAAGAAGCCGACGAGCAGGATTGCCTTGGCCGGCCAGATGATCAGGCCGCCGGAATTGTTCGACATTTCGCCGCTGCGGAACGACAGCGACACGTAGGGGACAAAATAGATCACCATCAGCGTCACGAACGGCATCAGGAAGAAGACATGACCGAGCAGGTCGATCCAGTGCTGCACGCGGCGCGACCACATGCCGTAGACGATGTCGATGCGGATATGGTCGTTCTGTTTCAGCGTGTAGGCGGCGGCCAGCATGAAGGCGGCGCCGAACAGGTACCACTGCAGTTCCAGCCAGGCATTCGACGAGACGTCGAAGACCTTGCGGATGATGGCATTGGCGGCGCTGACCAGGATTGCCAGCAGGATCAGCCACGATATCCACCGGCCGATGAACTCGTTCATACGGTCGATCGTTCTGGATAGAGCGAGCAGCCCTGCCATGCATTTCCTCCCTGAGGTCGAAGGCGCGCCGGCTCCCCTATTTTCCGTCGCGCCGCTGTGGCCCAACGGTATGCCGTGCGTGGTTCGGCGGGTCAACATGGCATGGGCGCGATCAACGCCGTCGTGACGGGAGGCAGGGGATAAGTGCCGACCGGCTGCTGCGTCATGCAACCAAAGTCTGACAGCGGATGCGGCGATCAGGCGATCTTCTGCTGGTCGCGGCCGGGACCGATCAGCACAAGTGCCGCGACCAGGAACAGATACATCCAGCCATCGCGCCATTCGATCGGGAAATAGCCGGCCCATAGCGACTCCGTCATGCCGAAGGCGGCCGCACCGAGCGCGGCCCGAGGCGGAGAGAGATAGCCGCCCACCGCCGTCACGAACAGGATTTTCAGCCCGAAGACGAGGCCGGAGCCGAAGCTGACATTGCCGTAGTAAAGGGCGGCCATGATTCCGGCCAGCGCGGCGCAGAAACCGCCGAACAGCACCGCATGCCGGAACACTGCGCGCACGTCCACGCCGCACATGGCAGCCGCTTTGGGATCGTCGGAGACGGCGCGCCAACGGCGACCGAAGCCCGAGCGGGCAAACGCCCATGCAGCGAGCATGATGGCCGCCAGAACCACCGCGCAATCGATGAGCTGGATCAGCGTCAGCGTCGCCTGGAAGCCGGCATCCTGAGCGAAGACAATGGGTTGCGCCAGCATCGGCGGCAGCCACCAATCATGCGTGTCGGCGGCGATACGGCTTGCTTCCGACAGCACCAGCAGGATGCCGAGCGTCGTCACCACAATGGCATTGGGCGTGCGGTCGGCCAGCGGTTCGAAGACGCTGCGCGACAGCACGTGGCCGATCAGCGCGGCATAAAGGAAAGCCGTGACGACGCCGAGCACCACTGCCGCCAGCAAGGTCAGCCACAATACCTGATAGCCGAAGGCCACGGTCAGGATCATCGTCTGGCCGCAAAAGGCGAACAGCGCGCCATAGGCGAGATTGGTCCGGTGCAGGATGCCGTTGGTCAGCACGTAGCCGAAGGCAAGCAGCGCATAGAGCGCGCCGGAATGCAGCCCGTTCAGCACCTGCTGGAAGAAATAGAGCATAGACAGCTTTCCGGGCGCCGGAGCCCGCGCCAAGGTTTGCATCGTAGAATCTAACTTGTCAAATGCGTTTTATGGGTTAGATTTCTGATATGACAGTATCTTGGACCCCACATCGCTTCACCGGCGGCATTCTTGCGCTCGATACGGCCAACACCGTGGTGTTGCGCAACGATCCGGAAAAGACCTTCGACCGTTTTGACGATCCGGCCGAGATCGCGCGCTTCGCCGATGCCGCAACCGGCTTTCGCGGTGCCGAGCTTGGCGGCAGACCGTTGGAGGCGACCTCGCCGGACAGCATCGCTCCGGTGGTGCTGGCGATCCGCGAGACGACCGACTGCCTGTTTCGCGGCGCGGTGTCGAAAGGTGCGCTTGCCGCCGGCGACCTCTCCGCTTTTCTCAAGGCCTGCGCCAACGGCCTCGATCGGAGCCCTGCCGAAATCGGCGCACCGGGTAGACCGTTCGGCGATCCATCGACGCCGATCGCGTTCGAGGCGGCGCTGGCGGTTTCGGCCTTGTCGCTGCTGCGCGACGACACGGTCGCCAGGCTCAGGATCTGTCCCAATTGCAGCTGGCTGTTTCTCGACAGGAGCCGCAATTCCAGCCGCCTTTGGTGCGATATGGCTGTGTGCGGCAACCGCCAGAAAGCAAGCCGTCACTATCGCCGCCGCACGGCGGCACATGAGGTCAACAATGCCTAGGGTTGTTTTTCGTTCGATCCTTGTCGGTGCTGCGCTCATTGCAGCCGTTGCGCTTGGCGCCTGCCGCGACACCGGCGGCGACGGCAAGCTGTTCGAGGTTTCCGGCAAGGTCGTCGTCTTCAACTACCGTCTCGCCCGGGCGACCTATGTCGTGACGCTGCGGCCCCTGCAGCCGATGGGCGAAGGCCAGGTTGCGGTCGCCAGTTTCCAGAATCCGGCCGGCGGCCCTCCCCTGGTAGTCGAGCAGAAGGTCTGGCCGAAGCTCGACAAGGTCAGCCTGGAGAGCCCGGCGCTCACCTGCATCGTCAAGGACAAACCCTATGCGATCTCCATCAGCATCAGGGGTCCTGACGGCACGTTCCTGCAGAAGATCGACACGACGCTGATGTCGAGCGAGGACCAGTCGATCCTTCCCGACCGGCCGCTGGTGGTCGACCAGCTCTATACGGCCAATCCCGATCTTGCCGGCCATCCCGACGGCAAGCTGCCGGGTGAGCCGAAGCCGGATTGCTCGAAAGGCTGACGCGTCTTTGCCGGGCGCGACTGCGTGGAAATTTTCGGTCGCCGGACAACCGCCGCGGACCGATTTCGTGCCGGATACGCGACGGCAGCGGATCGTTCGTTGCGCTTTGCCTGGCACTTTCGATTTCGTTTGACCTGCCTTGCAAGCGGAGAAAGACTGCGCCAGCTCACTCCTACGTTGGCTGCGCGCCCCCGGTGCTGTCTCCGCAGAGGAAATGCCTGATGACGCTGCACGACGTCGCGCTCGACGACAAGTTCGATCTTGGTAAGGAGCGCATCTTCCTGTCCGGCGCACAGGCGGTCATCCGCATGCTTTTGATGCAGCGCGAGCGCGACCGCCGGGCCGGCCTCAACACGGCCGGCTTCGTGTCCGGTTATCGCGGCTCGCCGCTCGGCGGCCTCGACATGCAGCTGTGGCGGGCGAAAAAGCAGCTGGCGCAGGCCGACATCGTCTTCCAGCCGGGCCTCAACGAGGAGCTTGCCGCCACCGCCTGCTGGGGCTCTCAGCAGACGGAATTGCTGGGCGAAGGCAAGCATGACGGGGTGTTTTCGGTCTGGTACGGCAAGGGACCGGGCGTCGACCGCTCCGGCGACGTTTTCCGCCACGCCAACCTCGCGGGATCGTCGAAGTATGGCGGCGTGCTTGCGCTGATGGGCGACGACCATATGGCCGAATCATCGACCAATGCGCACGCCACCGAATTCCTGTTCGTCGACACCATGGTGCCGATCCTCAACCCGGCCGGCGTCCAGGAGATCATCGACTACGGCCTCTACGGCTTTGCCATGTCGCGCTTCGCCGGCACCTGGGCGGCTATCAAATGCGTCAAGGACAACATCGAATCCACGGCCTCCGTCGATGCCGCGCTCGAGCGCCTGAACATCGTCGTGCCGGAGTTCGATATGCCGCCCGGCGGCCTCAACATCCGCGACGAGATCGACATGCTCGGCCAGGAGGAGCGGCTGCATGAATACAAGCGCGCCGCTGCATCCGCCTTCATCCATGCCAACGGCCTGAACCGCATCGTCTATTCGGGCGGCCGCGCGCCGAAGCTCGGTATCATCACGCTGGGCAAGAGCTATCTCGATGTCCGCCAGGCGCTGGAAGACATCGGCATCGACGAGGCCGCCGCCAACCGCATCGGCATCCGCCTGTTCAAGGTCGGCTGCCCCTGGCCGCTCGACCTGCAGCATATCGCCGAATTCGCCCGCGGCCTCGACACCATTGTCGTCGTCGAGGAGAAGCGCTCGCTGATCGAGGTGCAGCTGCGCGAAAACCTCTACGGCACCGCCACCCAGCCGGCGATCGTCGGCAAGAAGGACGAGCGCGGCGACTGGCTGTTCCCGGCCAAGGGCGCGCTTGACCCCAACGAGATCGCCACGGCGCTGGGCGAGCGCATCCTGCGTACAATCGGCCCTTCGGAAGAGATCACTGCCAAGGTGGCAAAGCTGCGCCAGTTCCAGGCGATGCTTGCCGACACCAGCGATATCGGTTCGCGCACGCCGTTCTTCTGCTCCGGCTGCCCGCACAATTCCTCGACCAAGGTGCCGGACGGCTCGATCGCCGCCGCCGGTATCGGCTGCCATTTCATGGCGCTGTGGATGGACCGCAACACGGTCGGCTTCACCGCCATGGGCGGCGAGGGCGCACAATGGGTCGGCCAGGCGCCATTCTCCAAGCGCGGCCACATCTTCCAGAATCTCGGCGACGGGACCTACAATCACTCCGGCACGCTGGCGATCCGCTTCGCGCTGTCGACCGATGCCAACATCACCTACAAGATCCTCTACAACGACGCCGTCGCCATGACCGGCGGCCAGCCGCATGAGGGCGGCCTGACTGTCGACATGATCGCCAGGCAGGTGCGCGCCGAAGGCGTCGAGCGCATCGCCATCGTCACCGACGAGCCGGACAAATATGCGGGGAAGGCCGAATTCCCCTCCGGCGCCACCATCCACCACCGCGACGACCTCGACCTCGTCCAGCGCGAGCTGCGCGACGTCAAGGGCGTCTCGGTGCTGCTCTACGACCAGACCTGCGCGGCCGAAAAGCGCCGCCGCCGCAAGCGCGGCACCTTCCCGGATCCCGACAAGCGGGTCTTCATCAACGAACTGGTCTGCGAGGGCTGCGGCGATTGCGGGGTGCAATCGAACTGCGTCTCGATCCAGCCGGTCGAAACCGAGTTCGGCCGCAAGCGCAGAATAGACCAGTCGAGCTGCAACAAGGACTTCTCCTGCGTCAACGGCTTCTGCCCGTCCTTCGTCACCGTGCACGGCGCCAAGATCAGGAAGGCCGAAGGCATTGCCGGGCGCTCCGACCCGCTTGACGGCGTGCCGGTGCCAGCCGAATTCCCGCTCGGCAGCGAGGGTTGGGCGGCGATCATCGACGGCGTCGGCGGCACCGGCGTCGTCACCATAGGTGCTGTGCTCGGTATGGCCGCCCATCTCGAGGACAAGGGCTGCGGCATGATTGACATGGCCGGCCTCGCCCAGAAGGGCGGTTCGGTGTTCACCCATGTCCGCATCGCCCGCACGCCGGACGACATCCACGCGATCCGCGTTTCGGCCGGCAAGGCCGACCTGGTACTCGGCTGCGACCTTGTCGTGTCCGGCGCCAAGAAGGTGCTTGGCGCGGTGCGCGAAGGCCATACCATCTTCCTTGCCAACACTGCCGAGATCATGCCTGGCGAATTCGCCCGCTCGGCCGATTTCTCGCTGCCCATCGAGCGCCTGAAGAAGGCGATCCGCGCTGCCGCTGGCGACGACAAGACGCATTTCTTCGACGCCACGCGCACCGCCACCCAATTGTTCGGCAATTCGCTCGGCGCCAACATGTTCATGCTCGGCTTCGCTTTCCAGCATGGCGGGCTGCCGCTGTCGGCGCAAGCCGTTGAAAGAGCGATTGAATTGAACGGCGAGGCGGTGGCGATGAACATCGCCGCCTTCCGCTGGGGCCGGCGCGCCGCGCATCAGCCGGACTTTGTGCGCGGCCTCATCGCGCAACCGGGCAAGGCCACTGAGATCGCCGAGACGCTGGACGATATCATCGCCCGCCGCGTCGCTTTCCTCTCTGCCTATCAGAATGCCGCCTATGGCAGGCGCTATGTCGAGAAGCTGGCGGTTTTGCGTGCTGCCGAGGCCAAGGCCGTGCCTGGCTCGACCGCGGTGACCGAGGCCGCCGCCAGAAACCTGTTCAAGCTGATGGCGATCAAGGACGAATATGAGGTGGCGCGGCTCTACACCGACGGCTCCTTCCCTATGGAGCTCTCAAAACAATTCCAGAGCTACGACAAACTCGAATTTCATCTGGCGCCACCGATCATGGGCAGGCGCGGCAATGACGGCAAGCCGAGGAAATCGAGCTTCGGCCCGTGGATGATGAAGGGTTTTCGCCTGCTGGCGGCGCTGAAAAGCCTGCGCGGCACGGCCTTCGACGTGTTCGGCTACAGCGCCGAGCGGCGCATGGAGCGGCAGCTTCTGGCCCGCTATGAGGCCGATCTGGAGCTTGTCGCCAAGGCACTTGCGCCAGGCAGGATCGAGGCCGCCATCGCCCTTGCCTCGGTGCCGGCGCTCATTCGCGGCTACGGCCATGTGAGGCAGGCCAGCGCCGAAAAGGCAGAGGGCGAGCGCACAAGGCTTGTCGAGCGGCTGGCCAACACGCCGGCGCGGCCTGAACTTCAGGCCGCCGAGTGATCGATACGCCTTGTTTACCTGAAGCTTGATTTCCCAATCTGCACTGCATTCGCCCGCCCTCGGCAAACGGGCCAAAACCGCTGTTCTAAGCCTTTCTTAAGGCTGGTGTGGCATGACAAGGCTTAGCGTTGGGCCAACGGTATGGACAGAGCAAAGACCGAAGACATCCCGGCGGATGTTTATATCCAGTTTGTGCGGGCGTTATCCGACAACGCCTACATGCTGGTGGTCGGCGGCGTATGCTACTGGATCCTCGGATTGACGATCTACCTGCGGACGCACGATCCGCTGTATCTTGGCTTCGCGTTCCTTCTGTTGTCGATCAGCCTTTGGCGTTACTTCAGCATCCGCAGCTTCCACAGGGGAGGCAGCCCTATAACCACTGTCGAAAAGGCAGAGGCGTGGGAACGCGGTTACATTCTGAAAGGCAGTGCGCAGGGCCTCGCGTTGGGGTCGTTGTGTTTCGTGTCGATCTACCTGCGTCCCGATGACTTCGCCGAAGTGGCGTCTGTGTCGTTGGCATTGACCACCCTGCTCACGGTTGTCGGCCGAAGCTACGGATCCAGGCGCATGGTGCAGATTTTTTCCGTGACCCTCATTGGGCCAGCAGCACTTGCGCTCTTCCTGCGCATGGGCGTCCCCGACTTCGTCCTCGGGCTGATGATCATCCCGACGACAATCGTCACCATCAGCAGCGCCGACCATGTCCGCAACGTTCTGTTCTCGGCGGTCATCGGTCACAGGCAGGCGAAGGAGTTGGCGCAAAAGTTCGATCGGGCACTAAATACCATGTCGCATGGCCTTGTCATGCTCGACTCGAACGAGAAGGTGGTCGTCGCCAACGCCGAGGCAGCACATTTGATGTCATTGAAATCGCCGGGCACGCTGCTGGGGCGGTCGATCCACGGCCTCTTGATGCGCGGCGTTGCCGGCGGCATGCTGGCCCCGAAGGACTGCCGCTACATCGAGGCACAACTGACGCGCGCCCTGCGCGAAGGCCGCGACCGCAAGGTACTGGTCTCACTCGCCAACGGCCAGCACTACGAATTCTCCGCCCGTGAAGGCAGCCAGGAACTGGGCGTCATTACATTCGAGGACGTGACGGCCCGCGTCGAGGCGGAGGAAAAGATCCGCTTTATGGCGCGCTACGACAGTCTGACCGGCCTGCCGAACCGCGCCTATTTCCACGAACTTGTCCGTGAAGCCATGGCCTCCGGCGAGCAGGAGCGGCTCTGCGGTCTGGCGGTGCTCGATCTCGACGACTTCAAGAGCGTCAACGACACCCTCGGCCATCCTGTGGGCGACGGGTTGATCTACGCCGTGGCAGAACGTCTCGCGGCGATTGCCGGACCTGGCATCACGGTCAGCCGCTTCGGCGGCGACGAGTTCATGATCTTCTTCGACCGTGTCGAGGACGAGAGCCATCTCAGCCCTCTCCTCGACCATATATTCGCGAACCTGCAGGGTGAGGTGGACGTCGCCGGCCACGACCTGCGCATCCAGGCCAGCGGCGGTGCGGTGCTGTCCAAGGTCAAGGACACAGAAGTTGATGCAATGATCGTCAAAGCCGACCTTGCCCTCTACAAGGCCAAGGAGCTCGGCAAGAACAGTTGGAGGCTGTTTGAGGCGGCAATGGACGCCGCCTTCCGCAATCGCCAGATGATGAAGGCCGATCTGCGCAACGCCGTGCAGGCCAGGGAATTACGCGTCGTCTATCAGCCGATCGTGGCTGTAAACACCATGCGCATCGCCAGCTGCGAGGCGCTCTGCCGTTGGGACCACCCGGATCTCGGCCCGATCTCACCCAGTGTCTTCATCCCACTGGCCGAGGAGATGGGTATTGTTTCCGACATAAGCACTTTCGTGTTGGAGGCCGCGTGCGCCGAATGCTCGAAATGGCCGACCCAGACCAGCGTGTCGGTCAACCTTTCGGCCAAGGACTTCCGCAATCGCGATATCGTCGAGAAGGTCAAAAATGCCTTGGCCAAGTCGGGCCTTGCGGCGCACCGGCTCGAAATCGAGGTCACCGAGACCGCCCTGCTCGACGACAAGTCGCTGACGCGCGAGTCGATCGAGGAATTGAAGGCACTCGGCGCGCGCATCGCGCTTGACGATTTCGGGACCGGCTACTCCAGTCTGAGCTATCTGCACAAGCTGCCGCTCGACAAGATCAAGATCGACCGCTCATTCCTGGTCGATGTGAACCAGAACCGGCGGTCGCTCGACCTACTGAAGGGCATCGTCGGCCTGTCCCGGACATTGGGCCTTTCGGTCACCATCGAAGGGGTCGAGACCTTCGAGCAGCTGAAGACGCTGGTCCATTTGGTCAAGCCGGACTTCGTGCAGGGCTTCCTGTTCGGCGCCGCGCTCAGCGCATCGGGCATCGAGACGATGTCGAGCGTCACATGGCCGTTCGCCGCTGACCTGCATATCGCCGGCAAACGGACAGCCAGCTAAACGCAATTCCAGGAAAGATGCGAAGCGGTTTTCCGTCGGAATCGCGCCTGAGCAAAAAGCAATCCAGGAAAAGTGTGAGCGGTTCTCCACTTGAATTGCATTTAAAAACACGCAGCAATTGTTCACTTGATGAGATGATGACCGCTCAGGCGTCGTTCAAGCCCGCGACGTCTTGGCGCTTTCAAGATCTGACTTCAGAATCATTTCGATGACCGCCGCCAGACCGGATCAGGCAACCACCCGCTGCGCCGTCTGTTTTCTCGTGTAAGATCGGTGAACGACCGCTCTCATTAAGGTTAACAAGCGGTAAACAAGCAATGTCGAATTTTCAGCTTGTGTCTCATTTCAACTCGAATAGCCTACTTCCAGGCGGAATTCGAGGAATGGCAATGAATACTGCGATGAAGAGTGCGTCGGCTGAGGCCAGCGCGAGGATCGACTCGGCTCTCAACCGATCCATGATGCAATTGCTGGATCATGTCGAATATCGTCTCATTACCGGGGGCGAAGATCTGGAGGCGATCTACCGACTCCGCTATAAGTCCTATCTGCGCTCAGGTATGTGCGGCCCGATGGCCAGCGGCATGTTCGAGGATCGCTGGGACAATCTGCCTAATTCCTATCGGTTCGGTGTCTACTGCTACGGCGAGTTGGTCAGTACAGTGCGCCTCCACTATATTTCCAGTGACCAGCCGTACTCGCCTTCGGTCGACGCCTATCCCGAAGTATTGCTTCCCCGGCTTGCCCGCGGGGAAACGTTCATCGACGGAACTCGCTTCGCGACAGATCCGGACAGCGCGCCGGCGCCCGGAGTGCTGCCTTTCCTGACGCTCAGGATTTGCATGGCGGCCTACTGTTATTTTCGCCAGACCGCGATGTTTATCCCGATTAAGTTGGAGCATTCCGCTTTTTATGCCCGCTTCTTCAGCGCCACGCAGAGGACCGCGGGCAAGGCGTTTCCGGGCGTTCTCCCTCCGCTCGCATTGTTCGAAATTCCCGGTAATGAAGAGAATGTTCAACGGATACTCCACCGGTTGCCGTTCTTCAGATCGACAGCAACGGAGCAAAGGCTGATGTTTGGCAATCCGGCTATCAACCGGCTGACACCTTTGTCCATTCTGCCAACGGCGAAATACTACCGCGACGCCGCCTGAACGGATGTTCATTCTCGCGCCATGGATCTTTCCGCTGGCTTCGTCGTTATCGGTTGCCGCGCCGCATTCCTGGTGCTGCCGTAGCCCTGCGGTTCCTCCGAATTGTTCACGCGAAAGCATGCCGACATGACTATCCACTCTCTCGCGCTTACCCCGCTCATCTCGCTGATTGCCGGCGTGCTGATCCTGGTGATGCCGCGGCTGCTCAACTACATCGTCGCGCTCTATCTGATCGTCATTGGGCTGCTCGGGCTGTTTCCGCATCTGGCCGGTTGAAACGCAAAACGTTCGACGTTAGGCCGGCGACAAGCCCTACCGCCGGCTTTCAACATTCCTTTGAGGCTGTTGTCACTGGTCGTGCGGCAATAGCGCCATTGCTCTTGGCCCGGCTTTTCGCTATGTGCCTCAAAGATGTCTTCGAAGGGGTATTCCTATGGCTGATCACACGCCGACCGGTCCTGTCGAACTGGGCGCGAAGATGGACTATGCCGAACATGACCGCACCTATCATGGCTTTCTGGCGCTGGCCAAATACGGCTCGCTGTTCTGCGGCGCCCTGCTCCTGGCCATGGCTTTCGGCTTCTTCGCAGGCGGCTTCTTCTCCGCGACCATCCTGTTCGTGCTGATCCTCGCCCTCGGCGCCTTCATTCTCCGATAGTCTCTTCAGACCCTTGCCAAGGGCGTAGCCGGACATCCGGCCGCACTCTTTCGCAAAGCCGCACTCTTGCGCAAACAGGTTCCAGCCGAAAGGATCATGCGGTGGGACAGACGGTTTTCATCCCTCGCGAGCTCGATGCCAGCGAGCCTCGTGTCGCGGCCTCGCCCGATACCGTGAAGCGGCTGGCGGCGCTGGGCTTCGACGTCACCGTCGAGACGGGCGCCGGCACCAGGTCGCGCATTCCCGATGAGGAGTTCGCCAAGGCGGGCGCCGCGATCGGCAAGGCTTCGGATGCGAGCCGGGCGAATGTAGTGCTGAAGGTGCGCCGGCCGACCGATGCCGAGCTGAAGGGCTACAAATCGGGTGCGGCGGTCATTGCCATCATGGATCCCTACGGCAATGATGCCGCGGTCGCGGCGCTTGCCGAGGCTGGGATCACCGCCTTCTCGATGGAATTCATGCCGCGCATCACCCGCGCCCAGTCGATGGACGTGCTGTCGTCGCAGGCCAATCTCGCCGGCTACCAGGCCGTGATCGACGGCGCATCGGAGTATGACCGCGCGCTGCCGATGATGATGACGGCGGCCGGCACGGTGCCGGCGGCGAAGATCTTCATTATGGGCGTCGGCGTTGCCGGCCTGCAGGCGATCGCCACGGCGCGCCGTCTCGGCGCCATCGTCACCGCCACCGACGTTCGTCCCGCCGCCAAGGAACAGGTGGCGTCGCTCGGCGCAAAGTTCCTCGCCGTCGAGGACGAGGAGTTCAAGGCGGCCGAGACCGCCGGCGGCTACGCCAAGGAAATGTCGAAGGAGTACCAGGCCAAGCAGGCAGCGCTCACCGCTGAGCACATCGCCAAGCAGGACATCGTCATCACCACGGCGCTGATCCCCGGCCGTCCGGCGCCGAAGCTGGTGTCGGCGGCGATGGTCGCCTCGATGAAGCCGGGCTCGGTGATCGTCGACCTCGCCGTCGAGCGCGGCGGCAATGTCGAAGGCGCAGTTGCAGGCCACGTGGTGACCACGGCCAATGGCGTGAAAATCGTCGGCCACCTCAACGTGCCCGGCCGCGTCGCCGCATCGGCCTCGCTGCTCTACGCCAGGAACCTGTTCGCCTTCCTCGAGACGCTGGTCGACAAGACCAGCAAGACGCTCGCCATCAACCGCGAAGACGATCTGGTCAAGGCGACGATGCTGACCGACGCTGGCCGCGTGGTGCATCCGGCCTTCGCCAAGGCGGCGGAACAGCCCCATGTCGAACCGGCGGCCATTCCGGCGGAGACCATGGTGGCTGATGCCAAGCCGAAGAAGGCTGCACCGAAAAAGGCGTCCGACAAAGCCACTGCCGGCAAGTCCGCCGCCAAGCCGAAGGGGATCGCGTGATGGATCAGACCTTGCAGAAAGCCCTCGATCAGCTCGACCAGGCAAGTGCCGCCGTCCGGCTGGCTGTGCAGAACCTGGCCACCGCGCCCGGTGGCGCCGATGCGGCGGGCGATGCCGCGCACGCACTGTCCGGCGGCGCCATCGATCCCTTCGTCTTCCGCTTCGCCATCTTCGTACTTGCGATCTTCGTCGGATACTACGTCGTCTGGTCGGTGACGCCGGCGCTGCACACGCCGCTGATGGCGGTCACCAACGCCATCTCCTCGGTCATCGTCGTCGGCGCGCTGCTGGCCGTCGGCATCTCGGCCTCCGGCATTGCCACCGGCTTCGGCTTCGTCGCGCTGATGCTGGTCTCGGTCAACATCTTTGGCGGCTTCCTGGTCACCCAGCGCATGCTGGCCATGTACAAGAAGAAGGACCGGTAGAGCGCCATGAACGCCAACTTCGCGTCCTTCCTCTACCTGGTCTCTGGCGTCCTGTTCATCATGGCGCTTCGCGGCCTATCTCATCCGACCACCAGCCGCCAAGGCAATCTCTACGGCATGATCGGCATGGGCATTGCCATCGCCACCACGCTGGCGCTGGCGACTCCGTCCGCCGGGCGCTTCGGCCTGATCGTGCTTGGTCTGGCCATCGGCGGCGGCGTCGGCGCCGTTACAGCGCGCCGCATCGCCATGACGTCGATGCCGCAGCTGGTCGCCGCCTTCCACTCGCTGGTCGGCCTTGCCGCCGTCATGGTCGCGGCAGCCGCCATCTACGCGCCGGAAAGTTTCGGCATCGGCACGAATGGCGACATCCACGCCCAGGCGCTGATCGAGATGAGCCTTGGCGTTGCCATCGGCGCCATCACTTTCACCGGCTCCGTCATCGCCTTCCTCAAGCTCGATGGCCGCATGTCGGGCAAGCCGATCATGATCGGCGGCCGTCACATCATCAACGCGGTCCTCGGCATCGCGCTGATCGTGCTGATCGTGCTTCTGGTCACCACCGAGGCCAAGCTGGTGTTCTGGCTGATCGTCGCGGCATCGCTGGCGCTCGGCGTCCTCTTGATCATCCCGATCGGCGGCGCCGACATGCCGGTCGTCGTCTCGATGCTGAATTCTTATTCCGGCTGGGCCGCCGCGGCACTCGGCTTCACGCTTGGCAATCTGGCGTTGATCATCACCGGCGCGCTGGTCGGCTCGTCCGGCGCCATCCTGTCCTACATCATGTGCAAGGGCATGAACCGGTCGTTCATCTCGGTCATCCTCGGCGGCTTCGGCGGCGAGACCGCGGCGGTTGCCGATGACGGCATCGAACGCACGGTCAAGCAGGGCTCGGCCGACGACGCCGCCTATCTGATGATGAACGCACAGAAGGTCATCATCGTGCCGGGCTACGGCATGGCGGTCGCCCAGGCCCAGCACGCGCTGCGCGAAATGGCCGATAAGCTCAAGGCCAATGGCGTCGACGTCAAATACGCCATCCACCCCGTGGCAGGCCGCATGCCGGGCCACATGAACGTGCTGCTCGCCGAAGCCAATGTTCCCTATGACGAAGTGTTCGAACTGGAAGATATCAACTCCGAGTTCGCGCAGGCCGATGTCGCCTATGTCATCGGCGCCAATGACGTCACCAATCCGTCCGCCCGCGACGACAAGTCGTCGCCGATCTACGGTATGCCGATCCTCGACGTCGACAAGGCCCGCACCTGCCTGTTCGTCAAGCGCTCGCTCGGCTCGGGCTACGCCGGCATCGACAACACGCTGTTCTACAAGGACGGCACCATGATGCTGCTCGGCGACGCCAAGAAGATGACCGAGGAAATCGTCAAGGCCATGGATCACTAAGCCGCCGCAACCTTCCACTGGAAGGTTGTCGGTCCATCATCGGAAACAAAAAAGCCCGGTTCGACCGGGCTTTTTGATGTTGAAGACCGGTTCAGCGGCTGGTCAGGAAAACCGCTTCCTCGTCGTCGCGCTGCCTGCCGCCCAGGGCTGCCGCAGCGCTGGCGATGAAGGCGCCGATAACCAGCGACAGGGCGCCAAGCAGGGCGAAGGTGGCGCTGCCTTTCCGCGCGGCGTCGGCGGCCTGCTTTGCCTTGACCTTGGCGTCCTCGACCCTGGCCACCAGGGCGTCGACACGCGCCTTGGCGTCGGCCTCGGAAAGCCCGGTGCGGGCGGCGACCAGCTGCGACAGATAGGTCTTGTCGTCAGCCGAAACTTCGCCTGCCGCCGCACTGGCGATGAGGATGCGCGAAGCCTGCCCGGCCGCAGCCGCATCGCTGTCCGGATTGGCCGCCGCGAGCCTGGCGGCATCAGCCGGACGGAACAGCGTATCCACGAGATAGGACGTTGCATTGTCGGCCGGTGCGCTGCCGGCATTGGCGGACGCGCCGGCCGAAGCACCCATGGCGGCGCCTGAGGCAACAGTAGAAGCCGCCTGCACGCCTGAACCAAGCACTGCCGACAGCGCCGACCCGAGAATGCCGACGACCAGCAATGTCGCCAGCGCCCAGGCGAGGAGGCCGTGCGCGGTGTCACGGAAATAGACCTCGTCGGTGTGGATGCCGACCCATTTGGTGCGCAGGCGTCCGGCAAGATAGCCACCGACCCCGGAGGACAGCCATTGCACGATGATGAGCCAGATGGCGCCGGACACCGCGAAGGTGGTCAGCGAGGCACTGGCGCCGGACCACGGCGAGACCATGGTCAGCCCCAGCCCCGAACCGAGCAGCATGAGGATGAAGGTCAGCGTCGAGGCCGCGAAGGCGCCGGCGATGATCGGACCCCAGCTGACGGCCGGGGCGGAGGATTCCGTTGAGGCGGATACGTCGACAGCCGATACGGTGGACTGCATCGACGCCTCCTACCGTACGAACAGCATGATGAGAATGATGATCGGGATCGGAATACCGAGCAACCAGAGCAAAATACCGCGTCCCATAAAGAGCCTCCCTGCGAGAAATTGATCGATGTCGTCACAATGTTCCTGAGCGATTTCCGTTCCGAAGGGCAATGAAATGATTTGCTTGCCGGGAACGGAACTATTTTCCGCGCGGCCCGAGGCACAACTGCGAAACTGTGGATTGGTTCACGGAGTTCCACATGGGCTGCCGTGTATTGTTGGCTCGGTGAGCCGGGGGTAGCATGAGCGATCCCGCCGTCGGATGTCGTCAACGGAGACGCTGATGCCCAAGACTGTCGCATCGCTGGCTTACAAAAAGGCGCAGCCCGGCCAGGCGGTGGTGATCGTGCACGGCATGGGCGAGCAGCGGCCGATGGGTACGCTGAGGGGATTCGTCCAGGCGGTCTGGAGCAGCGATCCCACCCGTGCTCCACCCTACGCCCAGATTCCCGATCCGGCCGTTTCCGGCGCCACGATCAACCAGAGCTGGATCACGCCCGACAGCCGGACCAAGTCACACGAGCTGCGCCGCATCACCACGCCCTACGACGTCGATGGCCGCCGTACCGATTTCTACGAGCTTTATTGGGCCGACATCACGCAAGGCACGACGCGCGGCCGGCTGGCCGCCTGGGTGACGAACCTGTTGTGGCGCAAGCCCGCCGACATTCCGCTCGACGCCCGCAAGCTTTACGTCGCCACACTTCTGATCGTTATCGTCATTCTGGGCGCAGCACTCGTGCTGGCAACATCGGTCTGGCAACAGGCCGTTACCTTGACGACCGGCCTGATGATCACCACCCTCGCTTCTTTTGCCATCTGGGCGGTGGATCAGTTCGCCCTGCCCTATTTCGGCGACGTCGCCGCTTATGTGCGCGCCGAGGCGGCGACGATCGAGAAGCGTGCGCTGATCCGCGACAGAGGCCTTACGTTGCTCAAGACGCTGATGAAGGACGATGCTTACGACCGCATCGTGCTGGTCTCGCACAGCCTTGGGTCGATCATCGCCTATGATTTGCTGCAGATCCTGTGGGCCGAGTTCCGGCCGCGAAGGCTGGAAGCGGTCCGCGACAAGGCCAAACTGGCGGCGGTCGAGGCCATCGACAAGGCAACGCTCGGCTCTGATGGGTCAGCGTGGCCAAAGAATCTTGAAGACCTCGCCGGGTTCCGGCGCGGCCAATGGGCGCTCTACCAGCAGCTTCGGACCAAGGACGCCGACCACCCGCTGCCCTGGAAGATCAGCGATTTCGTCACGCTTGGCAGTCCGCTCTCCCACAGCGAATTCCTGGTGACCTACAATCTCGCGGAATTCAGGCGTGGCCTTGCCGAGCGCCTGTTCTCGGCCTGCCCGCCGATTGCCGATGACGGGCGCGCTGGCGGCACCGTGCTTTACCAGGAAGGACACAGCCAAGCAGGCAAGGCGCAGCGCGCGGTGCATCATGGCGCGGTGTTTGCGGCAACGCGCTGGACGAACGTCTACGACCGCGGCAATGGCTGGGCGACAGGCGATCCGATTTCCGGTCCGATGACGGAAAATTTCGGCCCCGGTGTGGAGAACATCCAGGTCGAGCTTCGCAGCTCACTTGGCCGTATCTTCACCCACACGCTTTATTGGTCATCGACGGCAAACGGCGTCGAAATCGCCCCGCCGGCGGGCACCGCGCCGCGCTCGCATCTGCAAGTGCTGCGCGACGCGGTGGACCTCGGGCGAAAGCTGGAACCGAGTTGAGTGGAGATTGACTGAAGCCCCTCAACTTCGTCATCCTAGGGCGAAGCAGGAGCGAAGCTCCGTCGCGAAGACCCTGGGATCCATTCCGTGGCCTCGGTCGAATGATGCAGCGGCGTAGAATTCTGCACCGTTTCAAGGACTTAACCTCACGGCATGGATCCTAGGGTCTGCGCTGCGTCGCTGCGCTCCTTGCTCCGCCCTAGGATGACGAAGCGATGGGCGCCCAGCCATCAAATGTCCAGATTGGCAACTGACAGCGCGTTGTCCTGGATGAATTCGCGCCGCGGCTCGACCTCGTCGCCCATCAGCCGCGAGAACAAGCTGTCAGCATCGGTTGCGTCATTCACCTTGACCTGCAGCAGCGAGCGCACATTCGGGTCGAGCGTGGTTTCCCAGAGCTGCTCGGCATTCATCTCGCCGAGGCCCTTGTAGCGCTGCATGGTCAGGCCCTTGCGGCCGGTCGCAAACACCGCGTTGAGCAGCGCCAGCGGCCCCGAAATGACTTCGGAGACATCCTTGCGGCGCAGCACCGGCGGCTCGCCATAGACTTCCATGAGGCGCGGGGCATAGCGGTCGAGCTGGCGTGCGTCGGCTGAATTTATCAGCCCGGCATCGAGCTGCGCGAATTCCTTGACGCTGCGCACCGTGCGTTCGAACACATAGCCGCCGACGCCTTCATTGGAGGTCGACAGCCGGCCGGTCCAGCCGCGCTCGGTGTCCTCGGCAATGATGTCGAGGCGCTGGGCGACGCGTTCGGCCATGGCATTGGCGCGGCCGAGGTCGTTTAGCACATCGGCGTTGAGCGCGCCGGCGATCGCCGCCTGTTCGACCACGCCCCTGTTGTAGCGCGTGTGCAGCCCGTTGATGAGCTGGCGCACGGCCAGTGCATCATCGATCGAGCCGCGCAGATCCTGTCCGGCCCGCGCCTCGCCGGAGGCAAGCGTCAGCGACGCCTCCTCCAGCCCGGAGCCGATCAGGAATTCCTCGAAGGCGCTCTCGTCCTTGATGTATTGCGAGCTTTTTCCGCGCGTCACTTTGTAGAGCGGCGGCTGGGCGATGTAGAGATGGCCGCGCTCGATCAACTCCGGCATCTGGCGGAAGAAGAAGGTGAGCAGCAAGGTCCTGATATGGGCGCCGTCGACGTCGGCGTCGGTCATCAGGATGATCTTGTGGTAGCGCAATTTGTCGGCGTTGAACTCGTCCTTGCCGATCGAGGTGCCGAGCGCGGTGATCAGCGTGCCGATCATCTCGGAGCCGAGCATGCGGTCGAAGCGGGCGCGCTCGACATTGAGGATCTTGCCGCGCAACGGCAGGATCGCCTGGTTCTGGCGCGAACGGCCGCCCTTGGCCGAGCCGCCGGCGGAATCACCCTCAACGATGAAGATTTCGGATTTCGCCGGGTCGCGCTCCTGGCAGTCGGCGAGCTTGCCAGGCAGCGAGGTGACGCCGAGCGAGCTTTTGCGGGTGATGTCGCGGGCCTTGCGCGCGGCTTCGCGCGCCGCAGCCGCCTGGATCACCTTGTCGATGACCACCTTGCCCTCGGTCGGGTGTTCTTCCAGCCAGGTGCCAAGCGCCTCGTTGACCAGGCCTTCGACCACGGGCCGCACCTCTGACGAGACCAGCTTGTCCTTGGTCTGCGAGGAGAATTTCGGATCGGGAACCTTGACCGACAGCACCGCCGTCAGGCCTTCGCGGCAGTCGTCGCCGATCAGCGCCACCTTTTCCTTCTTGGTCAGGCCCGACGATTCGCCATAGCCGGTGATCTGGCGCGTCAGCGCGCCACGGAAGCCGGCCAGATGGGTGCCGCCATCGCGCTGCGGGATGTTGTTGGTGAAGGCCAGCACGTTCTCGTGGTAGCTGTCGTTCCACCACATCGCCACTTCGACGGTGATGCCGTCGCGCTCGGCCTTGATGGCGATCGGCTTGTCGATCAGCGGTTTCTTGACCCGGTCGAGATATTTGACGAACTCTTCCAGGCCGCCATCATAGTGCAGTTCGTGGCGCACGAGATCGGCATGGCGGGCATCGGTCAAGATGATGCGTACGCCGGAATTCAGGAAGGCGAGTTCGCGCAGCCGGTGCTCCAGCGTGCCGAAGTCGAACTCGACCATGGTGAAGGTTTCGGACGACGGAAAGAAGGTGATCTCGGAACCGCTGCGGCCCTCATAGGTGCCGGGCTGCTTGTTCTGCTCATAGCTGCCGGTCGCCTTGAGCGGCGCATCGGCATTGCCATGCGTGAAGCTCATCTCGAAAATCTGGCCGTTGCGGCGGATTTTCAGCTTCAGCCAGGCCGACAACGCGTTGACCACCGAGACGCCGACGCCGTGCAGGCCGCCAGACACCTTGTAGGAATTCTGGTCGAATTTGCCGCCGGCATGCAGCTGCGTCATGATCACTTCGGCCGCCGAAATGCCTTCGCCAGTGTGAATATCGGTCGGAATCCCGCGGCCATTGTCGATAACGGTGACCGAACCGTCGGGATTGAGCGTCACCGTGACGAGATCGGCATGGCCGGCCAGCGCCTCGTCGATGGCGTTGTCGACCACCTCATAGACCATGTGATGCAGGCCCGAGCCGTCGTCGGTGTCGCCGATATACATGCCCGGCCGCTTGCGGACAGCGTCCAACCCCTTCAAAACCTTGATGGAATCGGCGCCGTATTCGGCCTCAGCGCCGTTGGCGTTGTCGCTTTGATCGCTCATGAAAACCTGTCTGATTGATGCCGCATGCTCAGCGCGAAAAAATGGCTTCGAATCACGCCGCTTTGATGTCCTAGATATAGGCGCAAAAGGCGGTTTTTCCAAGGTTTGCGGGCATTTCAGGGCTGAATCCCGAGCTGGCAGCCGGCTATTTTTTCGCGGCTTTCAATTTGGCCAGAAGACGGCGCAGATATTTGATCGTGGGTTTGTCCCTCGGCGCCAGTTTGCCTGTGCGGTCAAGCTCCAGCGTCAGGTCTAGCGCCTGGGACAACACAGCCTTCGGATTCTTCGCCACATAGGCATAGTTGATGTAGGCCTGTACCAGATCGAATTGCCAGATCGCATTGTCCGGATCGGACAGGGCCAACCGCTGGCGGATGGCCAGGCTGGCTTCGAAGGCCTTCTTCGAGCCATCATAGTGGCGCTGCTTGGTCTCCAGCAGGCCTATTTCCTCGAACGTGATCGACAGGTCGCGCTGCCAGTCGGAATTGCCCGGGTCGAGATTTGCCAATCGGTTGGCAATGACGAGACTGTCCTGATAGTTCTGCAAAGCACCGGCGATATTGCCCTGGGCATCAAACACGCCGGCAATTTTTTCCAAACAGACCGATAGGTCGCGCTGCCAGTCGGTGTTGCCTGGGTCGCTGGCGGCAAGGTCTCGCGCCGTGGCCCGCGCTTGCTGGTAGGCCTCCAACGCGAGTGGCCAGTCCTTCTGGTCGCCGTAAGCATTGCCGATCTTGGCGTAACCGACCGACAGGTCGCGCTTCAAATCGGTGTCGTTTGAGTCGCGGCGCACCAGCGCTTCGGCGATTATTTGGCTCTTGTTGTAGGCGTCGAGCGCGCCCGCAGCGTCGCCACGCTCGCGCAGGACGTCGCCGATCCTGGTGTAGCTCACGGAGACGGCGCGCTGATGCCTGGGGTCGTCGGGGTTGTTCTGCGCCAGCGCCAGCCGAATTCTCAGGCTCTCTTCGAATGCAGTCTGGGCGCCATCCAGCTGGCCGGCGGTGCGGGCAAGACCGCCGATTTCGTCGTAGGTAATGGTCAGGTCGCGCAGCAGATAGACGCTGTTCGGCTCCGCGTCGGCCAATTGCTGCTTGATGGACAGGCTTTGCTGGTAGGCCTGGGCTGCCGCACCCACGTCGCCTTGCGTGGCCAGCACATTGCCGATCTTATCATGGGCCATGGCGAGATCGCCGAGCCAGTCCTTCTTGTCCGGCACGTCTGTGGTCAGGCCCTGCAACATGTCCCTGGCCGCCTCATAGTTTTGCAGGGAGGCCGGCAGATCGCCTTGCGCCATCTTGATGTTGGCGAACTTGATATGGCCGATGGCCAGGTCGCGCTTGACGCTCGGATCGGTTTCCTGGCGCGCTCGCTGCTCAAGATTGGCGACCAGCGCCGCAAAGGCGCGGCCGGCGGCGTCGGTGTTGCCGACCGTTGTGTAGAGGATGCCGAGCTCTTCCAGCGTGCGGCTTTGGCGGTCGGCCTGTTCCAGGCTGAGCGAGGTCTGCCCGGCTTCGCCATAGAGCGCCAGCACCGTTTCATAGTCCTTGATGGCGGTTGCATAGTCCAGGGTGGCACGCGCCGCGCCGCCCGAGAGAAATCGCGTCGCGGCTTCGGACAGGGTGCGGCTGACGAAATTGGCCTTCAACGCCTGGCGCGAGACATTGTCGACGTCGGCGGCCTTGGCGAGGATCACGCGTGCACCATCGAAAGCGCCGAGCGCCAACTGTTCCTCGGCCTGGCGGCGCAGTTCGGTCACCTGCGGGTCGTCGGCGGCCAGCGTCTTCATCTCGCCGCGCACCTTGACGAAGGCGTCGGCCGCCTCGCGCAGCTTGGCGTCCAGGCTTTCGCCGGAGAGATGGCTGGTGTCGGAACTGATCAGCGCGCCATAGAGCGGCGCCAGCGGCATGTCGGCATCGCTGGCGACCCGCTCGACCGCGCCGCGCATTTCCGGCGTCACATCGGCCATGGCAAGCAGCAGCCGCTCGCGCTCCGGCAATTGTTCCTTGGCCGCCGAGGCGAAGAACAGCTTCGGCAGCCCGCTCTCGACGTAGGGCAGCTGTTTCCCGCGCGAAAGGTCGTAGACCTCCTGCTGCACCAGCGTCAGCACCGAGCGGATTTCGAGCCCGTCGGTGCCGAGGTATTTGGTCAGCGCCGCTGTAAAGGGCGAATTCGCACCGGTACCGTCGTCGGCAGCCGTCTCGCCGGGCGCCGCCGAAAAGGCGAACAGGATGTTTTCCGCCTTGCCGACTCGTCCGAGGCCCGGCTTGATCTTGTCCACCAGGTCCTTGATCAGCGATGTGGCGCCACGCCCGTCGCCGCTGCCGCCCGTGAACGGATCGCTGCGGCAGGCGTCGAGCACGATCAGCCCGACCTTCGCCGTGGCGGCAACCGCATCGCGCACTTCCTCCAGCGGCAGGCTGGTCTTCTCCAGCTGGTCGAGCGAGGAGGCATCGGCATCGACCGGCAGAAGACGGTTGTCGCCGGAGATTTCGACGCCATGGCCGGAGAAATACACCAGCGCCACGTCGGCGCCCTTGGCGTCCTCGCGAAAATCGTCGAGAGCCCGGCGCATGCGCCTGAGATCACGATTGGTCTCAAGCACGACTTCGAAGCCGAGCTTCTTCAGCGCCGCTTCCATCGCCTCGCCGTCATTGACCGGATTGGAGAGCTTCCGCACCAGCCGGTAGTCGTCCTCGGCAATGACCAACGCCACGCGCCGCTCCGCCACCGCTGTGGCGGTGGTCGCAAGCATCAACAGCAAGGCAAACAACAGGCGCAAATCGAACCGCCCCCGGCTCAGTCACCTGCCGACCATTCCACCTCTTTATGGCATGAGCAAGCCGGGGCCGGCTGCGTTACGTAGCCCGCATCGGCTTCAGCGCCCCGCTCCAGCGCGAGAGCTCGTCCAGCATGGTCTTGGTCCCACCCTCTACCTGCTCACTAGCCTGGAAGGAGCCGTCGCTCTCCAGCAGTTTCTGATACATCGGCAGCGCGACGCCTTCCGAGATGGGCATGACGCCCACCGCGGTCAGCAGCGGCTTCAGCGCCTGCGCGGCGCGCAGGCCTCCGGAAACGCCGCCATAGCTGAAGATGGCGGCTGGCTTGTATTTCCATTCGCGCGCAAGGTAGTCGATGGCGTTGACGATCGCAGGCGCCACGAAATAATTGTACTCCGGCGCAACGAACACGAAGGCGTCGGCGGCATCAATGACCTTCGACCAGGCTTTGGTGTGGTCGTTCTGGTAATTGCCGAGCCTGGGGTGATGCGGCTCGTCCAGAACCGGCAGATGGAACGTGGCAATGTCGGTCAGCACCGGTTCGAATTTGCCGTGCTCGCGGGCAAAATCCTCCAGCCAGTGGGCGAAGACCGGCCCGGCGCGGCCCGGCCGCGTGCTGCCGATTATGATGTTCAGCTTGTGCTTCAAGCGGGCTCTCCTGGGCGATTGGCAGTAGCTGTTGGTAACTGTCACCTATGGCAGAGTGTCCAACCGGACAAGCCGCAACCGTTTCACCGGCGGTCACGATCCGATGAACACACCGTCTGTCGGGCACACCGGGCGCTGCAGCGTTTCAGTTTGCCGTTCGGTCACATGGACGCCCGGATTGCCAGCCACTACATCTGAGCTATCAGCGGAGCACCTCATGGACACGCAGCCCGTCCCCTTCGTGCCGCCGGCGCCCAAGCCGCGCACGACGCCGCCTTCGACGCTGGAGATGATGCGGATCGTCTACCGCAATCCGCTCGAACTGTGGGGCGAGCACACCTACAACGAGCCCTGGATTTCGGCGAATGGCGTCGGCGGGCATCTGATCGTCGCCAACGATCCCGGCCTTATCCGCCACGTGCTGATCGACAACGCCAAGAACTACAAGATGGCGACGGTGCGCCAGATGATCCTGCGACCGATCTTGCGCGACGGGCTGTTGACCGCCGAAGGCGAGGTGTGGAAGCGCTCGCGCAAAGCGATGGCGCCGGTGTTCACGCCGCGGCATATCTTCGGCTTCGCCGAGCCGATGCTGCGCCGCACGATGCAGTTCGTCGCCCGCTATGACGAAGGCGGCATGACCGATGTCGCCCATGACATGACGCTGCTCACCTACGATATCCTGGCCGAGACGCTGTTTTCGGGCGAGATTGCGGGCGAGCCCGGCAGTTTCGCGCAGGAGATCGACCGCCTGTTCGAGACCATGGGCCGCGTCGATCCGCTCGACCTGTTGCGCGCGCCCGAATGGCTGCCGCGGCTGACCCGCATCCGCGGCCGCAAGACCATGGCGTATTTCCGCAAGATCGTCACCGATACGGTCAAGATGCGCGAGGAGCGGCTGAAGCGCGACCCCGACACCGCGCCGCAGGATTTCCTGACGCTTCTGCTGCGCGCCGAAGGCCCCGACGGGCTGACGCGGGCGGAAGTCGAGGACAACATCATCACCTTCATCGGCGCCGGCCACGAGACCACCGCGCGGGCACTGGGCTGGACGATCTACTGCCTCGCCGAAGCGCCGTGGGAGCGTGAAAAGGTCGAGCGCGAGATCGAGGCCGTGCTGGCGCGCGAACCCGACCCAACGAAATGGCTCGACGCAATGCCGTTCACCCGCGCCGCCTTCGAGGAGGCGCTGCGGCTTTATCCGCCGGCGCCGTCGATCAACCGCGAGCCGATCGAGACGGAGACCTGGAACGATCTGGTGCTCCCCAAGCGCGCGGCCGTACTGGTGATGCCTTGGGTCGTCCACCGCCACAGAAAACTGTGGGACATGCCCGACGCCTTCATGCCCGAACGCTTCCATCCGGGAAACCGCGAGAAGATCGACCGCTTCCAGTATCTGCCGTTCGGCGCCGGTCCGCGCATCTGCATCGGCGCCAGCTTCGCCATGCAGGAGGCGATCATTGCGCTGGCCATCATGCTGTCGCGCTTCCGCTTCGATGTGACCGCCGAGACCAAGCCGTGGCCGGTGCAGAAACTGACGACACAGCCGCAGGGCGGCCTGCCGATGCAGGTCACGCGGCGCGTTTAACGGCGCAACGCCTTGTTACGCGATGCCGGCGGGCTTGCGCTGGAACTGGCCTGCGGCGCGGAAGCGCCAGAGATAGCTGGGCAGGATGGTGCCGATAGACTGCGGCTGGATATCGAGGCCGGCAAGGTTCCGGTTGGCCTTGTTGGCCTCCTCCGACACGATGTTGGGCTGGCGCAGCAGCAGCACCTGGTCCTTGGTCAGCAACGGGTTGGGCAGCAGGCCGAGGATCGAGGCCTGCAGATTGGCCATCCACCACGGCACCGGTACCAGGAGCCGCTTGCGCTCGATGACGGTCAGCAGCTCTTCCATGCACTGCTTGAAGGTGAGCACTTGCGGCCCGCCGAGTTCATAGATCTGGCCGCCCTTGATCTTGCCCTCGACCGAACGCGCCACCGCTTCGGCGACATCGCCGACATAGACCGGCTGGAACTTGGTCTGGCCGCCGCCGATCAGCGGCAGCACCGGCGAATAGCGCGCCATGTCGGCGAAGCGGTTGAAGAAACTGTCCTCGGGTCCGAAATTGATCGACGGACGGAAGATGACGGCGTCCGGGATCGTCTCCAGGACGGCCTTTTCGCCGAGCGCCTTGGTGCGGGCATAGTCGGATTCGGCGTTGAGGTCGGCGCCCAGCGCCGAGATGTGGGTGAGCCCTGCGCCGACCGAGCGTGCGGCTTCGGCGACGGCGCGGGCGCCGAATTCGTGCACGGTGTTGAATTTCTGCCGGCCGCTTTCATGCGGGATGGCGACCAGATTGATGACATGGTCGGCGCCCTGCACGGCGCGGTCGACCGACCAGCGCACGCGCACATTGGCCTGCACCGGCTGGATCTGGCCGACATTGCCGAGCGGCTGCAGATGTCCCGCCAGATCGGGCCGGCGCACCGCCACCCTGATGCGGTAGCCGCGCTTGGCCAGCGCCCGCACGATGTGGCGGCCGACGAAGCCGGAGCCGCCGAAGACGACCACGAGCTTGGGGATCTGCAGGATTTCGGTCATGGCTGGCTCCGGCGCTCGAAAGCTTGGCTGAAGCCGTTTCATAGTCCGTTTTGGGCCAAAGGCAAAGGGTGACGCGTCGTCGCTGCCACCCTCTTATAGACCCTTCAGAACGCCTTGCCGATGCGCGCGTCGACCGACTGGCGGTTGCCGCCGCGGATAACGAAGAACAGCAGGATCGCCGCCCATAGAAGCGACTTTTCAGCGCCGGAAAAGCCCTGGCCGGCAGTGATCCAGTGGAACCAGACGGTGACCAGCAGCACGATCATGCCGGCAAAGGCGGCGGGCCGAGTCAACAGGCCGATGGCGATCAGAATGCCGCCGAAGAATTCGGTGCAGGACAAAGCAACGACCAGAACGCGCCGGGATAGAAGCCGAGGCCTTCGACCATCTCGGCGGCGCCGAAAGGGTTGGCGATCTTCTGCGAGCCGTGAATGGTGAAACCCGCCGGCGACGACGCGCAGAAGGGTTTCGGCGCCATCATGCAGCGACGAATACAGGCGGCCAAACACCGGAACGATAAGTTTGCCGCGGGAAGCGTCGGTGGTTGCGGAAATCGTAGCTCCTGTTTTTGTGACGATCCCTTGCAAACGCCCGATGGTTCCGGCAAGTCAAGTTAACAAAAGTTAACTTCCGCCACATGTTTTAGCACACAGAGCACGAACGCAGAAAACCCCGCGGAAGCGGGGTTTTCCGGGTGACGCAACGGTCGAGACAGAGCGCAACGGGGCGGATAACCTGAGACGGCATACGCCCGCCCGGGCCCTAAACGCATCCGACAGAAGACACCGACCGGGCAAACCCGACCCGGCAGCTATTGGTCGTTGCGATCGGTAGAAAGGTTCAGTCAGGTCGCGTAAAAATTCGTTGTCGCAGGACCGCTTCAGCCCGAATAGCGCTCGGCGAACTCGGAAATGCGCTGCACCACGGCTTTGGGGGCATTGATGCCGCGCGCCTGCGCCTTCTCGGCCGCTTCGGCCCGCGCCCGGCCCGGAACGTGCACGCCAAAGCGCCGGCGCAGCCGGTCGAGCTGGTCCTTCATGCGTTGCTCGAAATCCGGGTCGAGCAGCTTGGGCTCGACGGCGAGCACGAACAGGCCGGTTCCCGGGCTGTCCGGTCCGCCGGAGAACCAGGGCGCGTCGAGCGACCAGTTGGCGCCCGACAGGCCAGCCGCCAGCACTTCGACCATCAGCGCGATGTTGGCGCCGCGCTGGCCGCCGAAGGCCAGCATGGCGCCCTTCATGGCCGCGGCCGGATCGGTGGTCGGGTTGCCGCTGGCGTCCAGCGCCCAGCCTTCGGGGATCTTCTTGCCGTCCTCGGCCGCCTTGCGGATGTTGACGAACGCCGTGGCGCTCGACGACTGGTCGATGACCAGCGGCGCGCCATCGGCGGCGGGTGCCGCAAACGACATCGGGTTGGTGCAATAGACCGGCTTGACCGAGCCCGAGCCTGCCAGCACCGCCGGCCCGTTGGTGGCGGCGAAGGAGACCAATCCCAGTTGCGCCAGACGCCCGGTGAAATAGCCTAGTGCGCCGCAGGTATAAGCGTTCTTCTGCGAGAAGATGGCGACGCCGAACAGCTTTGCCGCCTTGGCAAGGTCATCGATGGTGCGGTCGAAGCCGGTATGGGCGAGGCCGCCACGCGCATCGGATTGATAGACGGCGAGCGCCGGCCTGGTGATCACGGGATCGGCATTGCCGTCGATGCGGCCGGCTTCCAGCGCTTCGAGGTAATCGATGAAATGGGTCAGCCCGACGGTCGAAAGCCCTTCCGCCTCGGCGGCAATGATCGAGGCGGTGAGCGACCTCGCCGCCTCCTCATTGGCGCCGGCGCCGAGCGCCGCCATCCGGCACAGCCCTGTTGCCTGATCGAGAGAGAGTTGCATGTTGCGGACCCGATTGGTGGTGAGTGAGTAGGGAGTAGTCAGTAGGGAGTAGCGAAAGCAAGCGGTTTCCCGGTCATATGCTGACTACTCACTACTGCCTACTCACTATTCCCTAGCCCACCTTGTTCGGTATGCGCGCCTCGATCTTGCTGAATGCAAACACCAGGAGGCCGGTGATGATCATGTAGATCAGCGCCAAAAGCAGCAAGGGTTCGTAGGTGAGGTAGGTGTCCTGCCGGACCTTGGACGAGACTGCGAAGATGTCGATGACGCTGATCGTCGCCACCAGCGGCGTCGACTTCAGCTGCAGCACGGTTTCGCCGGTCAGCGTCGGCAGCGCCCGGTAGATGGCCTGCGGCAGCCAGATGCGGCGGAAAATCTTCCAGCGGCTCATGCCGAAAGCGCGGGCCGCCTCTAACTGCCCCTTCGGCACGCCGGCAAAGGCGCCGCGCATCACTTCGCCCTCATAGCCGGCGAAGGACAAGGTCAGTGCCAGCACTCCATAAGGCCAGGCTTGCCTCAGATACGGCCACATCCAGGATTCGCGGATCCAGGGAAATTGCGGAAACAGCGAGCCTAGCCCGTAATAGAGCAGCCATAGCTGGATCAGCAGCGGCGTGCCCCTGATGACGGTGCAGAATGTCCTGGCGGGCGCGGAAAACCAGAAAGAGCCGGCGGCCTGCGCCAGCCCGAGCGGCACGGCGAGCAGGAAGCCGAGAAAGCAGGTGACGGCCAGGATCCACAGCGACCGCCAGATGCCGAGAAGCCCCATTTCGTAATATTGCGGCAGCCAATCCCAGCGCATGAAGAAGGCTGCGCCGAAAACCAGCGCGATCGCGACCAGGATCAGCACGATGCGATGCGGCTGCAGCCACAGCGACGTGCGCGCGGCAGCGTTGATGATGGTCGCTTCTCCGGCCATCAGCGCGCATCCTTGAGCGACGGCATACCGCGCCGCGACCAGGCCTCGAGGCGGCCGATGAGCAGGTTGGAGACCAGCGACAAGATGAGATAGAGCACGCCCGCGGCGAAAAAGAAGGTGAAATAGGCTTTGGTGACGCCCGCCGCCTGCCGCGTCGCCAGCGCCAGTTCGTAAAAGCCGACGACCGCCAGAAGGGCCGTATCCTTGGTGGCGATCAGCCACAGATTGGCGAGCCCGGGTATGGCGAAGGGCAGCATTGCCGGCAAGGTGATGCGCCGCAGCATGAGCCCGGGTGACATGCCATAGGCGCGGGCGGCTTCGATCTGGCCCTGCGGTATGGCCAGGATGGCGCCGCGGATCACTTCGGTCGAATAGGCGCCCTGGACAAAGCCGAGCACGGCGATGCCCGCGGCAAGGCCGCTGATGTCGACGCGCTGGTAGCCCATAGCGGTCAGCGCCTGGTTGATCAGGTCTGTTCCGGCATAATAGAGCAGCAGGATCAGCACCAGTTCGGGCACGGCGCGCACGATGGTGGTGTAAACCGCCAGCAGGTCGCGCACGACAGGACCGCCATAGAGCTTGCCAAAGGCGCCACCGGTGCCGATCAGAAGACCGAGGACCGTGGCGCCGAGCGCGATCTCGATCGAATGGAGCAGCCCAAGCAACAGCGTGCCGCCCCAGCCCGGCGGATTGGGCGAGAGAAGTTCTATGATGCCGGCCGCCGAGGCCGAAAGAAGTGCGTCGATCAGCGTCGCCCCCGGATTGCTGGGTCCAACCACCGCCGACGGCAGCGCCGGCGGCAAGCATGTCTGGGAAAGGTCGGGCAGGAGGGGCATGGCGTTGGCGCCATGCCCCTCAGCTCATGCGAGGATCGTCAGTTCGACTGCGCGCCGCCACCACCGTAAATGTCGAAATCGAAGTATTTCTTCGATATCTCGTCATATTTGCCGTTCGAGCGGATCGCCTTGATGCCGGCGTTGATCTTGGCCTTAAGGTCGGTGTCTTCCTTGCGCACGCCGGCGCCCACGCCCGGTCCGAGCACTTCATCGTCCGGAGCCACCATGCCCTTCAGATCGCAGCAGGCCTTGCCCTGGTCCGACTTCAGGAATGCGTCGAGCGCGATCGAATCCGCCTGGACGGCGTCGAGGCGGCCTGCGGCCAGATCGTTGTTGGCTTCGTCCTGCGTCTGGTATTCCTTGATCTCGGCGGCCGTGGGGCCGAAATGCTTCTTGGCATAGGCCGAATGGGTGGTCGACACCTGCACCCCGAGCACTTTGCCCTTGAGATCGTCCGGCGTGGCGCCAAATTTCTGGTCCTTCGGCCCGATGATGGCGGTCGGCGTGTTGTAGTACTTATCCGAGAAGTCGATGGTCTTCTCGCGTTCGGCGGTGATCGACATCGAACTGGCGATGACGTCGATCTTCTTGGTCGTCAGCGCCGGGATGATGCCGTCCCAGGCGACAGGCGTGATGACGCAGTCGAGTTTCTCCTCGGCGCAGACGGCGTCGATGAAATCGATTTCCCAGCCGACCCATTTGCCGGAAGCGTCCGGCGAGGTGAAGGGCGGATAGGGCTCGGCGGCGACACCGATCTTGACCGGATCGGCCTTGGCCACGCCTATGGCGGCTACGCCGAGCAGCAGCGCTGCGGCGAATGTTTTCAGAACAGTCTTCATGTCACGACTCCCAGTTTGTTGTTGGTTCCCGGTTTTCTTCCGTCCCGGCCTTCCTAGCCGATGTTGCGGATGAACTGCTTCAGCCTTTCGGATTTCGGTGCGCCGAATATCTGCTCCGGCGGCCCCTCTTCCTCGACCAGCCCGTTGCAGAGGTAGACGACATGGGTCGCGACCTCGCGGGCGAACTTCATTTCATGCGTGACCAGCACCATGGTGCGGCCCTCGCGCGCCAGGTCGCCGATCACCTTCAGCACCTCGCCGACCAGCTCTGGGTCGAGCGCCGAGGTCGGCTCGTCGAACAGCATGACGCGCGGGTTGATGGCCAGGGCGCGGGCGATCGCCGCGCGCTGCTGCTGGCCGCCCGAGAGATAGGCCGGATAGACGTCGCGCTTTTCGGCCAGGCCGACGCGCGCCAAAAGCTTTTCGGCTTCCCTGATCGCCACGTCGCGCCTGACGCCCAGAACATGCACCGGAACCTCGATGACGTTCTCGATCAGCGTCATGTGGCTCCACAGGTTGAAGTTCTGAAACACCATGCCGAGCTTGGCGCGGATGCGTTCGATCTGCCGGCGGTCGGCAGGCACGGTGTGGCCGTGGCTGTCGGCCTTGAGTTTGATCTCCTCGCCATTGACGCGGATGATGCCGCTGGTCGGGTTTTCCAGGCAGTTGATGCAGCGCAGCAGCGTCGACTTGCCGGAACCCGAGCCGCCGATAATGGCGATCACCTCGCCGTCGCGCGCCGACAGCGAAACGCCTTTCAGCACATGCAGATGGCCGAATTTCTTGTGCAGGTTCTCGACATGGATGGCCTCGGCGGCGCCGTCCTGAGCCTTGCCGGATTGGACTGCGGCGGTTCCCGCCGCGCTCACCGGGGAACCTCTGCCACAGGGTCCACGGCAGATCGTCGAACGTCTATCCGGCTAATCAACATACGCTGTAATGCCCACTCCAGACTTCAGCATGGACCCAACAGCGCGAGCCCGTCAATCCCGCTCATTACGGCACTTGCGGCCTTATTGTGCAAGTGTATAAATAGCCTCCGATGAAATTTTTTCCATTTTTTTCACCTTGAACACGGCATTGAAAAGGGCACTGATGAGCGCTTTCGGATCACAATCCATGGCGGCGCCGTTGCGGCGCGTGCTGATGCGGTCGGCGGCCAATGCCATGCGCGGTGCCGACCGGGCTACCTGGCACTATGGCCCGGGTTTCGACCCGGCGAAAGCGGCGGCGCAGCACGCGGCTCTCGCTGAGCTGGTGACGGCGTCCGGCGCCGAAATCGAATGGATCGATGACAAGGCCGACGGGCTGTCGGATTCCGTATTCACCCACGACCCGTCGCTGATGACCGACCGCGGCGCGCTGATCCTGTCCATGGGCAAGCCATTGCGCGCCCGGGAGCCATCGCTGCATGAGGAAACCTACACACGCCTGGGTATTCCCATCCTCGGCCGCGTCCAGGCTCCCGGCCAGGTCGAAGGCGGCGATTGCGTATGGCTGGATGCCAGCACGCTGGTGATCGGGCGCGGGGTGCGCTCCAACCAGGAAGGCATACAGCAGGTTTCCAATCTGCTGACGCCGCTCGGCATTTCCGTCTACGGTTTCGATCTGCCGCTGTGGCAGGGCGAGGAGGCGTGCCTGCATCTGATGTCGGTGATCAGCCCGCTGGCCGACGACCTGGCCCTGGTCTATTCACCGCTTTTGCCGGCGCCGTTCTATCAGTTGCTGAAGGCGCGCGGCATCCGGCTGGTGGAAGGCGACGCCGAAGAGTTTGCCGCTTCGAACGGCCTCAGCCTGAACGTGCTGCCGACCAGCCCGCATAAGGTCATTGCCGTCGCCGGCTTTCCCAAGACCAAGGCCGCGATGGAAGCCGCCGGCTGCACGGTTCAAATCTTCGAGGCGGATGCGCTCTGCATCGCCTGCGAAGGTGGGCCGACATGCCTGACGCGGCCCATCCTGCGGCAATGAATGAGCGCCGCAAGTTCCGCCGCGAGGGCGAGGAGCGGCGGCGGCAGGATCTGATCGACGCGACCCTGGACAGCGTGGCCGAACATGGGCTGGAGGGCGCCAGCCTGCGCACGATCGCATTGCGCGCCGGCGTCACCGCCGGGCTGATCCGGCACTATTTCCCCGGCAAGGAAGACTTGCTGCAGGAAGCCTACGCGGCGCTGATGGGCCGCATGATCGAGCAGGCGAAGGCGGCATTGCTCATGGAAAACGCCGCGCCGCGCCAGCGCCTTGCGGCCTTCGTTACTGCCAACCTCAACGCGCCGATCATCGATGCACGCGTGTTTTCGCTGTGGGCAACCTTCATCGGCCGCGCCGGCGCGGATCCGAGCCTGGCTCGCGCCCACCGCGAAGGCTATCTCGGCTTTCGCAACGAGGTGGAAGCAGTCGTTGCCGAAGTGCTCGGCGCCGAGCAGCGCAGGCCAAACGCAAATGAACTGCGCCGCCATGCCATTGCCATCAACGCGATCATCGACGGGCTCTGGATCGAAGGCTGTCTGGCCGCAGAGATGTTCTCGCCTGGCGAATTGGCGGCGATCGGCGTCAAAGCCATAGAGGCCGAGCTCGGCCTCGCGCCGCAAAAGGGAGAGAAGCCATGACCACCATCGGCGAAGCGCTGATCACGCTGCTCGAAGCGCATGGCGTCGACACCGTTTTCGGCATTCCTGGCGTCCACACTGTCGAGCTTTACCGCGGGCTGGCGCGTTCAAAGATACGCCATGTCACGCCGCGTCACGAACAGGGCGCCGGCTTCATGGCCGACGGCTATGCCCGCGCCAGCGGCCGGGCGGGCGTTGCCTTTGTCATCACCGGACCGGGGCTGACCAACACCATCACCGCAATGGGCCAGGCGCGCGCCGATTCGGTGCCGATGCTGGTGATTTCGGGCGTCAACGCGATGCCGACGCTGGGCAAGGGGCTGGGCTTCCTGCACGAACTGCCGGACCAGCGCGGCATGATGGAGAAGGTGGCGCTGTTTTCGCAGCGTGTCACCGAGGCCAGCGAATTGCCGGGCGCTCTGGCGCGGGCCTTTGCGCTGTTTTCGTCGTCGCGGCCGGGCCCCGTCCATATCGAGATCCCGACCGACGTCATGGTCAAACCGGCCGATGGCATCGCTGCTTCGCTCACCAATGCGGCGGCGCCGGCGCCGGATGGCTCGGCCATTGCCGAGGCCGCCAGACTGATCGCAGCCGCGCGCCGGCCGCTGATCCTTGCCGGTGGCGGTGCCAAGCGCGCCGAACAGCCACTGCAGCGCCTGGCCGAGCGGCTCGGCGCGCCTGTCGTCCAGACCGCCAATGCGCGCGGTCTGCTGCACGCGCATCCGCTTTGCGTGCCGGCCAGCCCCAGCCTGAAGGCGGTGCGTGCGCTGATGGCAGACGCCGATCTGGTCATCGCCGCCGGCACCGAATTCGGCCCGACCGACTATGACGGTTACAGCGACGGCGGCTTCGTGCTGCCCGCCAATCTGATCCGCATCGATATCGGCGCCGACCAGCTCGCCCGCCGCCCGGTGAGCGTCGGCATCCAGGCCGATTGCGCGGAGGCGCTTGGTGCACTGCTTGGCGCGCTCCACCCTGATCATGCCGCATCGAAGGACGGCGAGAGCCGCGCAGCCGCGTCGAGGAAGGCGGCCTTTGCCGAGCTCAGCCCGGCCTATGCCGCGCAGGTGCGTGCGGTGGAAACCATCCGCGACGCGCTGCCGGGCGCCATAATCGTCGGCGATTCGACGCAGCCGATCTACGCCGCCAACCTTTACTACGACCATGACCGGCCAGGCGGCTGGTTCAATGCCGCCACCGGATTCGGCGCGCTCGGCTACGGACCGCCGGCGGCGATCGGCGCAGCCCTTGCCATGCCCGGCGTGCCGGTGGTTTGCCTGACCGGCGACGGCGGCTTCCAGTTCACCTTGCCGGAGCTGGGCGCGGCGCTCGATGCACCCGCACCGGTCATCTTCGTCGTCTGGAACAACAGAGGCTATCGCGAGATCGAAACGTCGATGCTCGATGTCGGCGTCGAGCCGGTCGGCGTGTCCCCGGCGCCGCCGGATTTCTGCAAGCTGGCCGAGGCCTACGGCATATCAGCCGAGCGGCTTGCCGGTACTGCCGGTCTCGCCGATGCGCTCAAACGCGCACGCGCAACCAGACTGCCGCACGTCATCGAAATCACCATCGACTGACGCCTGGCCGCGCGCCGTACGTCCATGCGCGGGGGTCGGAAGGGGCGGTCGGCGGCTTCGAGCGATGCAAAGACGCAACAACTGCCATGTCGAGATGTCGGTTGAGTGATCGTGCAAAAGGCGCGACGCTCTGCGTCGGCGCGGCACGACAAGCGACATAATATAAGAAACGACAGGAGCGTCCAGGATGACGGAAACAGTTCAGGGCAAGCATATCGTGGTGACCGGTGGCACCGGGGCGCTGGGTGCCGCGGTCGTCGGCAAATTGCTGGCGGACGGCGCGATCTGCCATGTGCCCAATGCCCACGCGTCGGCCCCCTCGCATTTCCCCTTCGCGGCCCATGATCGCGTCCGGCTGGCGCATAATGTCGATCTCGCCGATCCTGCCAAGGTCGATGCCTTCTATGATAGCGTTCCCGAATTGTGGGCCTCCATCCATCTGGCCGGCGGCTTTGCCATGGCCCCCGTCGAGAAAATCGAATCCGCATCCTTTGCCGAAATGATGGACACCAACGCCCGCACCGCCTTTCTGTGCTGCCGCGCGGCAGTGCGCTCCATGCTGGGCTCGAACACAGCGGGCCGCATCGTCAATGTCACGGCACGCGCCGGGCTCGACCCGCGCAGAGGCGCGGGCATGGTCGCCTATACCGCGAGCAAAGCGGCGGTGGCGGCGATGACCGTGGCGATGGCGGAAGAGCTGAAGCACAAAGGCATACTGGTCAACGCGGTAGCGCCCTCGACGCTCGATACGCCGGCCAACCGCGCCGACATGCCGGATTCCGATTTCGGCAAATGGGTCAGCCTCGAAGCCGCCGCCGAGGCAATCGCCTATCTGGCATCACCGGCCAATCTGGCAATGAGCGGGACGCTGGCGCCGCTTTACGGCCGCGCCTGAAGTTCCGCCGCGCAGAGCGGCTCATTTGGTTTAGCTTCCGATGGCGCCTTTGCCGACCTCGCCTGATCTACAGCGGAGGTTGGCCATTCAATCATGGCGACCCGCCGACGCCTCCACGGCATTAGAAGGGCTGCGACTACGTCAGGTTCGAGACCCCCGCTTCCACGACCTCGACTGCGTCGCCAATGGCGATCGCGCCGGCGTTGTTGGGAATCGCATTCTGGCCGAAGATGATGCCGCCCTTGGCGGAGCGGTGGATTTTGCCAAGCGTCTGCAACGGCTCGCGCGGGTCCGGCTGCTCGCCGCTCAACGGATCTCGGGTCGTGATGACGCACCGCGAGCAAGGCTTTGCGATGCGCAACTCGACAGCGCCGATGCGGATCGTCTTCCAGCTGTCTTCGAGCCATGCGCCGTCTGCGTCGACGACGATGTTTGGCCGGAACCGCGCCATCTCGATGGGCCTGGCAAGATGGCTGTTCAGATGGTTCAGCGAGCCTGTCGTGGCGATCAGCAGCGGAAAACCGTCGGCAAAGCCGACGAAATCGCCGGGCTGGCCGAATTCCGCATCGACCGGCCGGTTTTGCGGATCGTCGAAATAGACGAGATCGACGGGCCGGCCAAGAATAGCCGAGAGATAGGCGCCGGCGGCCGGATCGCCCGGCCGCGCGGCAGCCATATCCTTCCAGATCTTGACTTGCCGGAGCGCGGTGCTGGGAGCCGGAGCCTCGACGAAGTGCGAGCCATGCCTGTCATGTTTCAACAGGATGCCCGTTTCGCGATGCTCGACGTCGATCGTCGTCATATCAGGTATCTGGCGAATGGTGAGGAACTGCCCATCCTTGTCGACGACCATCCAGCGGCGGTCGCCTTCCATGCCCATTGTCTCGATGTCGGCGCTCGGCACGGCATGGCCGCGCAGGCTCTTGACCGGATAGCGATAGAGTTCGGCGACCTTCATCCCGCATGCTTCTCTGTTGCCCGAAGGGCCTTCCGTGTTTACGTCTGCAACGACGGCCGAGCCTACAACCGCGCGTGCGGAATTGAAGGGGTTGCACGGTCTTAGTCTTGTGCCAATCGCGCAGCCGAGCATGAAAAACCCGCGAGCCTTGCGGCCCGCGGGTTTTCTTGTTCAGGCTGCGCGCGAGGCGCAGCCGAGGCCTAGCTTGCGCGAAGCGGCTTACGCGTTGCGCGCGAAGCGGCTTAGCTGCCCTGCTTCTTCAGCGCGGCGCCAAGGATGTCGCCCAGCGAAGCGCCGGAGTCGGTAGAGCCGTACTGTGCGACGGCTTCCTTCTCTTCGGCGATTTCCAGCGCCTTGATCGAGACCTGCAGCTTGCGGGTCTTCTTGTCGAAGGCGATGACGCGGGCGTCCAGCTTCTGGCCGACCGAGAAGCGCTCGGGGCGCTGCTCGTCACGGTCCCGGCTGAGGTCGTTGCGCTTGATGAAGGTCTCGATGCCGCTGTCGACCAGCCGCACTTCCAGACCGCCATCCTTGATGCCGGTGACTTCGCAGGTGACGACAGCGTTCTTGCGCAGTTCGCCTGAAGTCGCGGCTTCGCCGACCGTGTCCTTGGCCAGCTGCTTGATGCCGAGCGAGATGCGCTCCTTGTCGATGTCGACGTCGAGCACCTGCGCCTTGACCATGTCGCCGCGATTGTACTCTTCGATGACCTGCTCGCCCGGACGGGTCCAGTCGAGGTCGGAAAGGTGCACCATGCCGTCCACGTCGCCTTCGAGGCCGATGAACAGGCCGAACTCGGTCTTGTTCTTGACCTCGCCCTCGACCTGGCTGCCGACCGGATGGCTCGCGGCAAAAGCCTGCCACGGGTTTTCCAGCGTCTGCTTGAGGCCGAGCGAGATGCGGCGCTTGGCCGGATCGACCTCGAGCACGACAACGTCGACTTCCTGTGTCGTCGACAGGATCTTGCCGGGGTGCACGTTCTTCTTGGTCCACGACATTTCCGAAACGTGGATGAGGCCTTCGATGCCCGGCTCCAGCTCGACGAACGCGCCGTAGTCGGTGATGTTGGTGACGGTACCCTTGATCTTCTTGCCGATCGGGAACTTGGTGCCGATCTCGGACCACGGATCGCTCTCGAGCTGCTTCATGCCGAGCGAGATGCGGTGGGTTTCCTGGTTGATGCGGATGATCTGCACCTTGACCGTCTGACCGATGTTGAGGATCTCGGTCGGGTGGTTGACGCGGCGCCATGCCATGTCGGTGACATGCAGCAGGCCATCGATGCCGCCGAGGTCGACGAACGCACCGTAATCGGTGATGTTCTTGACGACGCCTTCGACAACCTGGCCTTCTTCGAGGTTCTGCACGATTTCCGAACGCTGTTCGGCGCGGCTTTCCTCGAGCACGGTGCGGCGCGACACCACGATGTTGCCGCGGCGGCGATCCATCTTGAGGATCTCGAAGGGCTGCGGGTTGTGCATCAGCGGCGAGACATCGCGGATCGGGCGGATATCGACCTGGCTGCGCGGCAGGAAGGCCACGGCGCCGTCGAGGTCGACAGTGAAGCCGCCCTTGACCTGGTTGAAGATGACGCCTTCGACGCGCTCACCCTTGGTGAACTTCTCTTCGAGCTTGACCCAGCTCTCTTCGCGGCGGGCCTTGTCGCGCGACAGGACGGCTTCGCCCAGCGCGTTTTCGATGCGCTCGACCATGACCTCGACCGTGTCGCCGACCTTGAGCGTCGAGTCCTTGCCCTTGACGCCGAATTCCTTCAGCGGCACGCGGCCTTCGACCTTGAGGCCGACATCGATGATGGCCATGTCTTTTTCGATCGCCAGGATCGTGCCCTTGACGACCTGACCTTCGCCGGAGTGGCCGGCGGTAAATGATTCTTCGAGCAGGCTCGCGAAATCGTCGCGAGTGGGATTTGCAGCTGACATATTTTCTCCTGGAGTGCCCCGCATCTCTTGCGGGACGGGCGCCGTGGGTTAGCGTTGCGTTGGCCTGCCGGCGTTCCGGGCTACAAAAGCCCTGGGCCGCCTAAGCGGCAATTCCGGCGCATGAAGAATGCTGGCAGGCTGGTTCGTGCCCGATATGGTATTTTCTTCGCTTCCGGCAATCGGTGGCAGCGGGAAAACCCTGGATCAGGCTTTATCTCTCTTGGCCAAGGCGTCGTCGATGATCGCTTTGGCCGCCAGAAACGCGGCCTCTATAGCCATTTCGGAGGTATCAAGCAAGTGCGCGTCGGCGGCGGGCTTCAGCGGCGAGTCGGCCCTGCCCATGTCGCGCTCGTCGCGGCGCATGATATCGGCAAGGATTTCGGCGAAATTGGCAGTGCCGCCGATGCTCTCGATTTCCGCCAGCCGGCGCTGCGCCCGCACCTGCGCACTCGCCGTCACATAGAGTTTTATGTCGGCGTCAGGGCACACGACCGTGCCGATGTCGCGCCCGTCGAGCACCGCGCCCGGCGGCGTTTTGGCGAAATCGCGCTGCTTTTCGACCAGGATGCGCCGAACGGTAGGGTAAACCGCTACCTTCGAAGCCGCTTCGCCGACAGCATGCGCCGACAAGACCGCCCGGTCGAGCTTGGCTAGATTGACCTGGCGGGCAGCGGTTTCGGCGGCCGAGACATTGTCGAGCGGCAGCGCGTGCCGGATCAACGCATGGGCGACCGCGCGATAAGTGAGGCCGGTGTCGAGCAGGTTGAGACGGTAGTGGTCGGCCAGCCGGCGGGCCAGCGTGCCCTTGCCGGCGCCGGCCGGGCCGTCGATGGCGATGGTGAACGGCAATTCGCGACCTCGAAGATTTGCTACTATCAGGATCGAAACTGGAAACCCGCATCTTTCAGCTTCAGAGCTTCATTTCCAGCGTAAAAGCCACTGTGCAGATGATTTAGATTTTTCCGCACCAGGCGTAGCAGCGCGTCGCCAATCTTGGTGAATGCCGCATGCTTCTCTATCAACTGCCCAAGATCGTGGAAGTCGCGCGCTTGGAAATAAAATCGGCCCTGAAAAATTGAACTGCCTTCGGTCCGGGATGGGTTGTACTGTATCACAGATGAGCGGCTGAGATCGGGATCATACGTATCGTTGTATGGATTGTGCTTCCAAACAATTTCCTCCCTCAGTGCCTTGGGAACGAGATGAAAGCCCTCGACCTTACGGCCCGGGTGCACTCGTTCAAATTTTTCTTTCAGCGAGGGTGCGGGGGTCTTCGACTGGCTGTTGATCACCGCGAATACCCCCTTTGAAAGCACGATGGACTGAAGCTCAGTTTGATCTTTGTCTGACAACCAGAAATTGACCTGCCTGCCCATCATTGCCGCGATTCCGACATTGCACTCTCATGCACGAATACTGCACATTGAGACAGGGAAAATCACCCAATCTCCGCGCCCAGCCCCGTCATCAGCCCCATGAACTCCGGGAAGCTCGTCGCGATCATTGCGGCGTCGTCGATGGTTACCGGCTTTTCCGTTGCCAGCCCCATCACCAGGAAGCTCATGGCGATACGATGGTCGAGATGCGTCTGCACCGCCGTGTCCTGGCTATTGGGATGGCCGCCCAGCCCCTTGCCGCCGGGCTTTCCGCGCACCGCGAGCGAAGCTTCGCCTTCGGTGCAGTCGACGCCGTTGAGCTTCAGCCCATTGGCAACCGCTGCCAGTCGGTCGGATTCCTTCACCCGCAGCTCTTCCAGCCCCTGCATCAACGTCTCGCCCTCGGCGAAGCTCGCGGCAACCGCCAGCACCGGATATTCGTCGATCATCGACGGCGCCCGCTCGGGCGGCACGGTGACGCCCTTGAGCTCGGAGTAGCGCACGCGCAGATCGGCAACATCCTCGCCGCCGGCATTGCGCGGGTTCAAGATGTCGATCTGGCCGCCCATTTCCTGCAACGTTAGAAGCAGGCCGGTGCGGGTGGGGTTCATCAGCACGTTCTCGATGACGATGTCCGAACCCGGCACGATCAGTGCCGCGACCAGCGGGAAGCCGGCCGAGGAGGGGTCGCCGGGCACGGCGATGGTCTGCCCCGTCAATTTGCCCTGGCCCTCGATGAAGATGTGGCGCACGCCGCGCTCGTCGGTCTCGACCGAGAGATTGGCGCCAAATCCCCTAAGCATCTTTTCGGTATGATCGCGCGTCATCACCGGTTCGATCACGGTGGTGATGCCGGGCGTGTTGAGGCCTGCCAGCAGCACGGCCGACTTCACCTGCGCCGAGGCCATCGGCACGCGGTAGGTAATGGGTGCGGCGTGTTTCGGCCCA
Organism: Mesorhizobium sp. M0052; assembly: GCF_040323255.1. Lineage (NCBI taxonomy): Bacteria > Pseudomonadati > Pseudomonadota > Alphaproteobacteria > Hyphomicrobiales > Phyllobacteriaceae > Mesorhizobium > Mesorhizobium sp. M0052. The sequence continues at coordinate 43,389 of NZ_JAMYUS010000020.1, forward strand.
TGCAGCGTGATCGGCATGCGGTCGCCCGGCGTCGCCTTCAGCACCTGCACGCCCATCTGGCGCAAGGGTTCGAGCACGCGGCCCATCGGCCGTCCCGACAGCGATGCGTCGCCGATGAAGGTCGTTTCCATGTCGTAAGTGCCGACGAGGCCCATTGTGAGGCGGGAGCCGGTGCCGGCATTACCGAAATCGAGCGGGCCTTCCGGCTGCAGCAGCGCGCCATTGCCGGTGCCGCGGATCACCCACTCGGCGCCGCGCTTCTCGATATGCGCGCCCATCGCCTTCATGGCGGCCGCCGTGCGCATCACATCCTCGCCTTCGAGCAGGCCGGTGACGCGGGTTTCGCCGGAGGCAAGGCCGCCGAACATCATGGAACGGTGCGAAATCGACTTGTCGCCCGGCACGCGAGCGGTGCCGGAAAGGGCGGATGATTTGCGGGCGGTGGCCGGCTTGGCAGCGGCGGCGTGAGACATGGAATTTCCCTGGACGGAATGCCGGCGCACCGGCGCTTTTCATTTGTTGCGGCGGTCTCGTATCACGGCGGGCACGAATGGTCATCCCCATGGTCGTCGCTTGGCGCGAGGCCTTCCAGTGCTTGGTTTTGTGACGCCGGCTTTTCGCTTTGACAGCGCGGTAAACTGTGGTTAAGGGGACCACTCTTTTACTGACGAGGCTTGACGTGGCAAAAAACGAACTTGGCACAAAGCGTGTCGACCCTGAAACGGGCCGAAAATTCTACGACCTGAACAAGGACCCTATCGTCTCGCCCTATACGGGCAAGACGTATCCGCGTTCCTATTTCGAGGACGGCAAGATCGCCGCCCTCGAAGAGGAAGAGGAAGTGGCCGAGAAGGAAGTGGACGCCGAGGAAGAAGAAGGCGTTGAAGTCGTCTCGCTTGAAGAGGCCGACGAAGACGTCAAGGCCGGCGACGAGCTTCCCGACCTGGGCGACGACGAGGACGATGTCGATCTAGGCGACGATGAGGACGATACTTTCCTTGCCGACGAAGAGGAAGAAGACGACGACGTCGCCGACATGATCGGCGTCGGCGACGACGACGACGAAGTCTAGGAACGCTTCGAACGCATGCATTTAGCGGCGTTCACGGGCTATGACGAAAAAGCGGCCCTCGAAGGCTTGATCTTCAGGGAAGGCGGGGTTAGAAGCCGCCTGCACTAAACGGCGCGGTCCTGAAACCCGCGCCGGACCTCTCGCCGGCAACGGCGACGGCTGACTGCCGGAGTGGGGCCATAGCTCAGTTGGGAGAGCGCTTGAATGGCATTCAAGAGGTCGTCGGTTCGATCCCGATTGGCTCCACCAAACAGTCTTTTTCCGACGCTCGGTTTCGCGGCATTCGTGCTTGTCGCCTGCCAGTCGGCGCCTGAACCATCATCGCCGCCGCCAGCGCCCGCACCTCAGCCCATGGCGCCTGCCGCGATCTCTGCTCCTGATGGTGCGGCGGTCCTCGATCCATCCGTGCGGGTTATGCCGCCCGGCGAAGGCGTCCCGGCCAAATATGTCGCGTTTTCCGGCATATGGGGCGGACAGCTGGACGGGATGTATGACGGCAAGCTCGCCGTGCTGACGATTACGCGCGGCGGCAATGTCACCGCCACCTATGCCTGGGGCGATGTCGCCGACAACAAACCGGGCGTGGCCGATGGCGAAGGCAAGATTTTCGGCAACACGTTGAAACTGCGGCGCCTTCCCAATGGCGCGGACGTCAGCGCGGTCATTCAGGCGGACGGAACGCTGGCCGTCACCTATGGGCTTGCCGACCGAACCTATACGGGCACGTTCACCAAGCAATAATCGCGAGAGCTAATCTTCCGGGGGAGCCACGCCTGGCCCCTTCCCTTGATCAGTGCAATCCGAATTCGCGCAGCAATTCTTCACGGTAGCGCACGAAGCGGCTCTCGCTGCGCTCGCGCGGGCGTGGCAGGTCGATGTCGATCAACCGCGCCGCGCCGCCTTTCTCCTTGGGCAGGATCAGCACCCGGTCAGCCAGATAGATCGCCTCCTCCAGATCGTGGGTGACCATCACCATGGTGACGTTCTCCTCGCTCCAGATGCGCGCCAGTTCCTCCTGCATGCCGATCTTGGTCATGGCGTCCAGGGCCCCCAGCGGCTCGTCGAGCAGGAGGATCTCGGGCTGCACGGTGAGCGCCCGGGCGATGCCGACGCGCTGCGCCATGCCGCCGGAAAGCTGGCTCGGAAAAGCATCGGCGAATTCGGCAAGGCCGACCAGGGCGACGTAGAAGCGGGCGCGTTCCTCGGCCTGCCTCTTGGGAACACCGCGCACTTCGAGGCCGAACGCGACATTGCCGAGCACGCTCAGCCACGGCAGCAGCCGCGGCTCCTGGAAGATCACGGCACGCTCGGCGCCGACGCCATGCACCGGCTGGCCGTCGATCGCGACACCGCCGCTGTCGGCCGCCTCCAGCCCGGCCAGAATACGCAGCAGCGTGGTCTTGCCGGAGCCGCTGGCGCCGACAATGACCAGGCATTCCCCCGAACGAATGTCGAGGTTGAGCGTCCGCAGCACGGCAAGCTGGCGCCCGCCGAGGCTGAAGGATTTGGAGAGGTCGCGGATCGAGACCTCTCCGCCACGGTTGGAACCGGCCATCTTGTCTCTCAGCTATTTCAAAGCTCAGTTGATCTTGGTTTCGCCGGGCCGGTACAGGATGTCGGCGGCTTTCAGCTTGCCCTGGGCCAGACGGCCGTCGCGCTCCAGCACGGCGACCCAGAAGTCGATGTCGCGGTCGGTCGCCTGTGCACCTTCGCGCAGACCAAAGCCGGTCCAGTAGCGGGCGAGATCGCCGTTTTCACCGCGCTTGTCGAGGATAGTGGCCAGCACCTTGCGGGCTTCGTCCGGGTTCTGGCGCGACCAGTCCGAGGCGCGCGCCGACTGTTCGACGAAGTTGCGCGCCGCATCCGGGTTGGCGGCAATGAAGTCGCGCCTGAGTACGACGAAGCCGCCGGCGAGTTCGCCGAGCACCTGGGTGTCGTCGAACACGCCGCGCACGCCGCCGTTGGCGACCAGCGCGCCGGCAAAGGTCGCCTGCCAGTAGCCGAGGCCGGCAATGTCGACCTGGCGCGAGCGCAGCGTCTGCTCAAGCTGCGGGCCGGGCACGACAATGAGGTTGGCGGCGGTCGGCGGCAGGCCGACGCTGTGCAGGGCCTCACGCACCGTATAGTCGAGATGAGCGCCGAGCGTGTTGACCGAGATGGTCTTGCCGGCAATGTCGGCGATCGATTTGATCGGGCTGTCTTCCAGCACGTAGAAGACGCTCTTCACATCCTTGTTGATGCCGTTGCTCGGATACGCCGCGACGAAGTCGTTGCCGCCGGAGATCGAGTTGATCACCGCCGCGGTGGCGGCCGAGCCGATGTCGACGCTGCCGGAAGACAGCGCAAACAGCGATTCCGGTCCACCCGAGGAATAGCCGACATTCTCCAGCTCGACGCCGAGCCCTTTGAAGTAGCCAAGCTCGTCGGCCAGCTCGTGCGGGGAGATGCTGCCACGGCTGGCGAGGTAGCGGAACTTGACGGCTGCGGCTTGCGCAAAGGCCATGCGCGGCAGGCCGGCGGCGATGAGGCCGGCGGCAAGCGGCGCGCCGGCAAGCAGCGAACGGCGGGTGATTTTCATGATCGGGTCCTTCCTGGAGGTAAACGGTGAGGGGCGGACTGCTCAGTTGACAGGATTGCTCCAGCGACAGAGCCGCCGCTGCAGGGTGACCAATGCCTGGTTGGCGATCAGGCCAAGCCCGGCGAGGATGACGATTGCCGCAAACATCAGCGGGATCTGGAAATTGTACTGCGCGTTCATCACCTGGAAGCCGATGCCCTTGTTGGCACCGATCATCTCGGACGCGATCAGCAGCAGCAGCGCCGTGGTGGCGCTCAGCCGCAAGCCGACGAAGATCGACGGCACGGCGCCCGGCAGTACGACGCGGCGAAACACGGTGAGCCGGCTCGCACCATAGACGCGCGCCATTTCAAGCAGCTTGGGATCGACTTCCTTGACGCCGCTGGTGGTGTTGAGCAGCAGCGGAAACAGCGTCGCCCAGAAGATGACGAAGATCTTCGAGGTCTCGCCAAGTCCCAAGAGCAGGATGAACACCGGATAGAGCGCCAGCGCCGACGTCTGCCGGAACACCTGCAGGATCGGATCGAGCGCGGTTTCGACCGGGCGCACCTGGCCCATGAACAGGCCGAGCGGAATGGCAACGGCGACAGCCGCCGCAAAGGCGATGCCGGCGCGTTGCAGGCTGATGGCGATGTCGCCGAGCAGGCTGCCGCCGGCAAGCCCCTTCCAGAGTGCGACGACGATCATGTCGATCGGCGGCAGCACCGCCGCGTTGACCCAGCCGACGCTGCTCGCCACCTGCCAGAGCGCCAGGAAGCCGGCAAGCACGCCGTAGCGCTTCAGGAAGCGAACAGCCGCCTTGCTGCCGAGGTTCAGGAAGTCGGTGCCGAGCCCGGTTTCGCCACCACTGCGGCGAACCGTGATCTGCCGATCGATGTGCTGCAGCGTCATTGCTTCACCCCTTCGATGCCAAGGTCATTCGGCGGCAAGGACGGTCGAGCGGGCGACGGTCCATGGATTTTCCGGGCGCCTGAGGCCGAGATTCTCGCGCAGCGTGCGGCCTTCGTAAGCCGTGCGGAACAGGCCGCGCCGTTGCAGTTCGGGAATGACCAGGTCGACGAAATCGTCGAGCGCGCCGGGCAGCCAAGGCGGCAGGATGTTGAAGCCGTCAGCCGCCTCGCTGGTGAACCATTCCTCCAGCTGATCGGCGACCTGCGTGACGCTGCCGACGATGGTGTAGTGGCCGCGCGCCGTCGCTACCCATTGGTAAAGCTGGCGGATGCTGAAATTGTGCTCGTCGGCAATCTGCCGGATCAGCGCCTGGCGGCTCTTCATGCCTTCGGTTTCCTTGCTCGGCGGCAACGGGCCGTCGAGCGGATAGCCCCTGATGTCGAGCGTCTGGCCGGCAAGACCGTTGAGGAGCGCAACACCGTCCTCGGGCAGGATAAGGTCGTTGAGCTGTTGGTATTTGGCGCGGGCCTCGTCCTCGGTGCGGCCGACGAAGGGCGCGACGCCCGGCATGATCAGCACTTGGTCGGGATCGCGGCCGACTTCAGCCACGCGCGCCTTGATGTCGCGGTAGAATTCCTGCGCCGTCTCGAGCTTCTGATGGGCGGTGAAGATGACCTCGGCCGAGTGCGCGGCAAGCCCGCGTCCGTCTTCCGACTGCCCGGCCTGTACGACAACCGGATGCCCCTGCACCGGGCGCGGCACGTTGAGCGGACCCTTGACGCTGAAATGCTCGCCCTTGTGGTCGATGTCGTGCAATCTGTCCTTGTCGTAGAAACGGCCCGACTGCTTGTCGCGGATGAAGGCGTCATCCTCCCAGCTGTCCCACAGCGCCTTGACCGTCTCGACATGCTCATGCGCCCTGGCATAGCGCTCGGCATGGCTGGGCTGGACGTCGCGGTTGAAATTGCGTGCCGTTTCGTCGCCGGCCGAGGTCACCACGTTCCAGCCGGCGCGGCCGTTCGACAACAGGTCGAGCGAAGCGAATTTGCGCGCCAGCGTGTAAGGCTCCTCATAAGTGGTGGACGCCGTTGCGATGAAGCCGAGATGCGTCGTCAGCGGCGCCAGCGCCGCAAACAGCGTCACCGGCTCGAAGCCGGCGATCTTGGCGTTGCCGCCCTCGCGGGCGCCGAGGCCGACGGTCAGGTTGTCGGCCAGGAAATAGGCGTCGAACAGGCCGCGCTCGGCGGTCAGCGCCAGCTGCTTGTGGAACTCGAAATTGGTGGCGCCGTCGGCCGGCGCATCGGGATGACGCCAGGCGGCGATATGCTGCCCGCCGCCGGGCAGGAAAGCGCCTAGCTTGATCTGCCGCGGCCTGCTATCGGACTTGCTGGCTCGAGTCATTGCAGGCGTCCTTCTGGTCTATGCGGGATGGAATATTGCGTCGCGGATCGTGGTTTCAGGCGGCAAGGACGACGCTGTAGGGCACGCCGGCCACCCGGCATGCCTCGGCGACCGCCTGCCGGGCTCGCGCCTTGACTGCCTCTGACACCAGCACGCCATCTGCAAAGTCCTTGTCCGAGGCGTAGATCGCGGTCGGCAGGGTCTGCGCCTCGAAGAAGCCGAACAACGGCCGCAACTGGTGTTCGACGACAAGCGAATGACGCTCGCCGCCGCCTGTTGCCGCCAGGATGATCGGCTTGCCGCGCAGTGACGACGGGTCGAGCAGGTCGAAGAAGTGCTTGAACAGCCCGGTGTAGCTGCCCTTGAAGGTCGGGGAGCCGACCACCAGCACGTCGGCGCCGAGCAGCTGCTCGATAATACCGCGCGCCGCCGGATCGAGATCGCCAAGCTGTCTTGCAGGCGCAAAGGACGGGCCGAGATCCTCGATGTCGAAAACGCTCAAAGCCGAGCCGGCCCGGCTCGCCACCTCACCGGCGATGTGGCTGACGAATGCCTTCGTCTTGGACGGACGGGTCAGGTTGCCGGACAACCCCACCACCAGCTTTTTTGACATCCGAGGCTCCTTCTCGCAAACGCACTATCCGCATTAAGCCTACCGATTTTGTAGAATTAAATGAGCGAGAAGATTTCAAAACCGGGCTCTGAAGCGAATGGAGTTTGCGGTACATCGCCTTTGGTTGGTTCATTTGGCCCCAAAAGCGCCGCGGCAGATGCTGACGCGGTCGCGCAGGGCATCGCCGGGGACCATGGCCTTGGTCCTTTGCGCACCGATGGGTATCGTCGCGAAACCGTCAAGGGCCGGCGGCATTGACACTGCGTTGTGTCAGTGTCGATTGAACCCGATCGCGTGGGCGACGAAGTAGGCAACTGCAATCAAAGAACAGGATACGCGCATGAAGAAGATCGGCTTTCTTTCCTTCGGCCATTGGTCGCCCTCGTTGCAATCGCAGACGCGCTCGGCGTCCGACGCGCTGCTGCAGTCGATCGACCTGGCCGTCGCCGCCGAGGAGCTGGGCGCGGACGGCGCCTATTTCCGCGTCCATCATTTTGCCCGCCAGCTCGCTTCGCCGTTTCCGCTTCTGGCCGCGGTCGGCGCCCGCACCAGCCGCATCGAGATCGGCACCGCCGTCATCGACATGCGCTATGAGAATCCGCTGTATATGGCCGAGGATGCGGGTGCTGCCGACCTGATCGCCGGTGGCCGGCTGCAGCTTGGCATCAGCCGCGGTTCGCCGGAGCAGGTGATCGACGGCTGGCGCTACTTCGGCTACGTGCCGCAGGACGGCAAAAGCGATGCCGACATGGCGCGCAATCATGCCGAGGTTTTCCTGAATGTGCTGCACGGCGAAGGTTTCGCGCAACCCAATCCGCGGCCGATGTTCCCCAATCCTCCGGGAATGCTGCGGCTCGAGCCATTCTCGGCCGGCCTGCGCGACCGGATCTGGTGGGGCGCCGCTACCAACGCGACCGCCGAATGGGCGGGCAAGCTCGGCATGAACCTGCAAAGTTCGACGCTGAAGTTCGATGAGGGCGGCCAGCCGCTCCACATCCAGCAGGCCGAACAGATCCGCGCCTATCGCGCGGCGTGGAAGGCGGCCGACCACACACGCGAGCCGCGCGTGTCGGTCAGCCGCAGCATCTTTGCGCTGGTGAACGACCGCGACCGCGCCTATTTCGGCGGCGGCAGCAGCGAAGATCATTTCGGCTATATCGAGCCTGAGAAGCTTGCCGTCTTCGGCCGCTCCTATGCCGCGGAGCCCGATGTGCTGATCGATCAGCTGAAAGAGGACGAAGCGATCGCCGAGGCCGACACGCTGCTTCTGACCGTCCCCAACCAGCTTGGCGTCGAGTACAACGCCCACGTCATCGAGGCGATCCTGAAGCACGTCGCGCCGGCTCTGGGCTGGCGCTGACAAGAGGCGCCAGCCGCCCAGCAAACAAAGAGATAGACCGTTTCGCCGGCAAACGGTGAAACGCTCTAAGGGAAGAGGCGGCTAGGCATCCGCCTTGAAGGTCTGCTTCTGCTGGCCGAGCCCCTCGATGCCCAGTTCCACCACATCGCCGGGCTTCAGGAACACCGGCGGCTTCATGCCGAGACCGACGCCGGGCGGGGTGCCGGTGGAGATGATGTCGCCAGGATGCAGCGACATGAACTGGCTGAGATAGGAAACGAGATAGGCGACGCCGTAGACCATGGTCCTGGTCGAGCCGTTCTGCATCGTCTTGCCGTTGACCGTCAGCCACATTTTGAGGTTCTGCGGATCGGCAACCTCGTCCTTGGTGACAAGCCACGGCCCGGTCGGACCGAACGTGTCGCAGCTCTTGCCCTTGGTCCACTGGCCCTGGCGCTCGGCCTGGAAGGCTCGCTCGGACACGTCATGGGCAACGGCATAGCCGGCGACATAATCCAGCGCATCGGCCTCGCTGACATATTTGGCTTTTCTGCCGATGACCACGGCGAGTTCAACCTCCCAGTCGGTCTTTTCCGAGCCGCGCGGGATCAGCACATCATCGTCGGGGCCGACAATGGCCGAACTCGCCTTCATGAAGATGATCGGCTCCGGCGGCACGGTGGCGCCGGTTTCGGCGGCATGATCGGAATAATTCAGGCCGATGCAGATGAACTTGCCCGTGCCGGCGACGCAGGCGCCGAGGCGCGGCTTGCCGGAAACCACCGGCAGCGACTTCGGATCGAGCTTCGACAATGTCTCGAGCGATGCCGGATCGAGCGCCTTGCCGGCAATGTCGGCGACATGACCCGAAAGATCGCGGATCGTTCCATCCGCATCGAGCAGGCCGGGGCGTTCGCTCCCTATCTCGCCATAGCGCAGCAGTTTCATCTTGCTCTCCAAATTGCGGCCCAAGGCCGTTTTCAACTCACTCTGCCAAAGCGACGAGGACTGGCCGACTCTGGCTAACGGATCCGACCTGGGGCAAGCCGGACTTTAGGACTGGTCGACCCGGAACCTGCGTATCGAGACTATGCTCAGATCGACCAGCCGCCGTCGATATTATAGGCCTGCCCCGAGGTGTAAGTGGCGCCGGCGAGGTAGACGGCAAGGTCGGCGATTTCCTCGGGCGTGCCGAGACGGCCCATCGGCTGGCGGGCAATGAAGGCTGCGCGGGCCGCCTCGTAATCGCCCTGCGCATGCATGCGGTCCTGCAGCGACGGACTCTCGACGGTGCCGGGGCAGATGGCGTTGCAGCGAATGCCCTTGGCGACATAGTCCGCGGCAACCGCCTTGGTGAGACCGATCACGGCCGCCTTGGAGACGCCATAGGCGAAGCGGTTGGGCACGCCCTTGCCGGCGCCGGCGACGGACGACATGTTGATGATCGAGCCATCGCCGCGCTCCAGCATGCCGGGCAGTACCGCCCGAATGGTGCGGATCATGGCGCGGACATTGAGGTTGAAGGCGAAGTCGAGATCGGCATCCTTCATCTCGAGGATGGACCCGGAATGGACGAAGCCGGCGCAGTTGAACAGCACGTCGACGCGGCCGATTTCGGCGAAGCCGGATGCCACCGCATCGTCGTTGAGAACGTCGAGCTTGCGGGTCTTGATGCCGGAGGTCTTGGCGAGTTCGGCCAGCAGCGCCTCGTTGATGTCGGTGGCGTGCACGATGGCACCTGCCTTGGCGAAGGCCAATGCGCTCGCTCTGCCGATGCCTTGTGCCGCCGCGGTGACGACAACGACCTTGCCTGCTAGATCCGCCATCCGTTTCTCCTCGCCCTCTTTGGCCACTGCTCGGCCCGATTTACTGCCGGCTGACTGGGGCGTCCTGTGCCAGACAGGCGCGACTATGCGGCCTGCACAATCCATCAGTCCTTAAATAACAAATGTTTTTTCTGGTTAAAGAACACATGTCCAAGCGTCAAGCCCGAACGCGATCACCTTCGCGACGGCTGATGTAATGCACATCGCTTGCTCTGATGCAACAACATGTATGACAACCGGACAACGAGTCACGCTGCCATGGTTCACTCAAGCACAGCGCGCTTCGGCGGCATTAGTCGCCGTATGGCACCCAGACGTTCTTCACTTCGACGGCGCGGCGCAGCAGGGCATCGCCGGCGGCCTCGTCGGACGCCCAGTCGAGGCTGCGGCCGTTGCCGGTCCAGACGCGCTTGAGATTGCCGACGGAATCGGCCTCCGCTTTGGCGCAAGTGTCGGCATCGGCAAACAGCCAGAGCCCGTCGACATCGTCATGCTTGGCCAGCACGCCGGCAAGCTCCGCCGTGCGGCCGGTGACGATGTTGATGGCGCCTGCCGGAACGTCGGAATATTCGATCACCTGGTAGAGATCGGTGGCAAGCAGCGGGTATTTTTCCGACGGCACGGCCACCACCGTGTTGCCCATGGCAAGCGCAGGTGCGATCAGGGAGATCAAGCCGAGCAGCGGCGCGCTGTCCGGGGCGACGATGCCGAGGACGCCGACCGGCTCGTGCAAAGCGAGCGTGACGGCGCGGGCCGGTGGCTGATGCACCCTGCCCTCATACTTGTCGGCAAGGCCGGCATAGAGGAACAGGCGCTCGATCGATTGTTCCACTTCCTCCCGCGCGGCCTTGGCGTTGGCGCCGGTCAGTTCGGTCAAGCGTGCGGTAAACTCGCCGGCACGGCCGGACAGATTTTCGGCGAGATAATATAGCACCTGGGAGCGATTGTAGGCGGTCGCCTCCGGCCAGGCCTTGCAGGCGCGGGCGGCGGCAACGGCGTCGCGGATGTCCTTGCGGCTGCCGAGACCGACTTCGCCGGCGAGCTTGCCCTTGGCAGTGGCTATCGCCAGCGAATAATTGCCGTCGGGCCGCACCTGCTTGCCGCCGATGAACAGCTTTGCGGTACGATCGATGGCGCCGCCATCCGATTGCTCGACCGGCTGCGCCGAAGCCGCCGTCGGCTTGATCACCGGGCCGAGCGGCAGCTTTGCCGAGAGATACTCGAACATGCCCTCGCGCCCGCCCTCGCGGCCAAAGCCGCTTTCGCGATAGCCGCCGAAGCCGCAGGCGGCGTCGAACATGTTGGTGCCGTTGACCCAGACGACGCCGGCCTTCAGCTGCGGCGCGACATGCAGCGTGAGGTTGATGTTTTCGCTCCACACCGAGGCGGCCAGCCCATAGCGCGTGTTGTTGGCGAGTTCGACCGCTTCCTCGGTGTTGCGGAAGGTCATGGTGGCCAGAACCGGGCCGAACACCTCTTCCTGCGCCAATATATTTGCCGGCGAAACACCGGTGGCGAGCGTCGGCAGGTGGTAGTAGCCGGAAGACGGCAGCACCGCGTCGGGCTGCCAGCAGACGGCGCCCTGTCTGGCGCCTTCTGCGACCAGGCCCTTGACGCGGTCGAGCTGTGTGGCGTCGACCAGCGGTCCGATATCGGTGTTCTTGTCGAGCGGGCTGCCGACGCGAAGCCGGCTCATCCTGACCTTGACCTTTGCGATCAACGCGTCGGCAATGCCTTCCTGCACCAGAAGCCGCGAGCCTGCGCAGCAGACCTGGCCCTGGTTGAACCAGATGCCGTCGACCAGTCCTTCGACGGCGCTGTCGAGATCGGCGTCCTCGAAGACGATGAAGGCCGATTTGCCGCCAAGCTCCAATGACAGCTTCTTGCCCGATCCAGCCGTGGCTTTCCTGATGATCTTGCCGACCTCCGAAGAGCCGGTGAAGGCGATCTTCTGGATGCCGGGATGGTTGACGATGGCGACGCCCGCTTCCGGCCCGCCCTGGACGATGTTGACGACGCCCTTGGGCACGCCGGCACGCTCGCAGATCTCGGCAAACAGGATGGCGGTGAGCGGCGTGAACTCGGCCGGCTTCAGCACCACCGTGCAGCCGGCGGCGAGCGCCGGCGCAATCTTCCAGGCCAGCATCAGCAGCGGGAAATTCCATGGGATGATCTGGCCGACGACGCCGACACCCTTGTGGCCTGGGAAATCCTTGTCCAGCGCCTGCGCCCAGCCGGCATGATGGATGAAATGGCGGATGGCCAGCGGCACGTCGATGTCGCGGCTTTCGCGGATCGGCTTGCCGTTGTCGATTGACTCAAGCACTGCGAACAGGCGCTGATGACGCTGCATCGCGCGGCCAATGGCGTAAAGCACTTTTGCGCGCTGGTAGCCCGAGGATGCCGACCATTTCGGCAACGCCCTGGTGGCTGCGGCGACGGCTGCGTCGATATCGGCGGCGCCGGCATCGGAGATCTTGGCCAGCAGCTTGCCGGATGAGGGTTCGCTGGTCTCGAAGGTCTTGCCGCCGCCTGCTGCCTTCCAGCCGCCGTCGATGAACAGCGCCTTGCCGAAATCGCGTCCGGCAAGCCAGGCATCGGCCTCGGTGCGGGCTTCCGGCGCCGGGCCGTATTCCATGGCGTGATAGCGTTCGAGAATGTTCATGACGCGCTCCAGATAATCGTCTTGGCAGGCGCTCTGTGGCGCCCCCCTCTGTCCTGCCGGACATCTCCCCCACAAGGAGGGAGATTAGCCTTCGCGCCTGTCGGCTCTGAAACGTCGACAATTGGCGAAATCGCCGACGTTAGCCAATCTCCCCCCAAGTGGGGGAGATGTCCGGCAGGACAGAGGGAGGCGCGAAGGAACACGACGTTCAAGGCCTTCATCCGCCTCACGCCATTGCGTGGCGGTGATTGGCCGAATAATGCCCGGTCAGATGATGCTCGAGCTGGCGCTCGATATCGGTGAGGAGGCTCGAGGCGCCGAAGCGGAACAGGTCTGGCTCCAGCCAGGGCCGGCCGAGCTCCTCCTTCATCAGCACCAGCCAGTCGAGCGAGGCCTTGGCGGTAGAGATGCCGCCGGCCGGCTTGAAGCCGATGAGAAAGCCGGTCTCCTCGAAATAGGCTCGGATGGCGCGCACCATGGCAAGGCCGACGGGCAGCGTGGCGTTGACGCTTTCCTTGCCGGTCGAGGTCTTGATGAAATCGGCGCCGGCCATCATCGCCACCATCGAGGCTAGCATGACATTTCGCAGCGTGGCGAGGTCGCCGGTGCCGAGAATGACCTTGAGATGCGCATCGCCGCAGGCTTCGCGCATCGAGACGATCTCGTTGTAGAGCTCCTGCCACTTGGCGCCGAAGACCAGGCCGCGCGGGATGACGACGTCGATCTCGTCCGCGCCGTCGCGCACCGATGCCTCGATCTCCTGCAGGCGGGTCGACAGCGGCGCAAGGCCGTGCGGGAAAGCGGTGGAGACGGCGGCGACATGGATGCCGGTGCCGCGCACGGCATCAACAGCCGTCGCGACGAATGGATGATAGACGCAGACCGCCGCCGGGCGGATTTTTTCGCCCTCGATGCCAAGCCCCTCGACGATGTCGCGGCGGAACGGGTTGATCGCCTTGGCGCACAGGCGGCGCACGCGCTCTTCGGTGTCGTTGGAATTCAGCGTCGTCAAATCCATGCAGGAGACGGCGCGCAGCAGCCATGCCGCCTGGTTGTCGGCCTTGATCGAACGACGCTTGGTCAGGCTGGCGACGCGGCGCTCCAGCGCCGAGCGATTGACCGAGCGCACCGATTCCATGAAGCCGAGATCGAGCCGCATGCCGGTGTTGCGGGCGATGCCATGCGATTGCGGAACGGGCGTGTTGGCTGCGGCACGCGCCGGCAGCGGCGTGACCTTGGACGCGCCGAGATCGGCTTCGCGGATTGTGCTGCTCATCTCCTGCCCTTTCGCTCGACGATTTTACGTCGTGGTGCGTGTCGTTGCTCCCGGACCGCACGGCGGCTTTAGGCGACGCACACCGAAGATAGCCCGTGAAGCATCGCTTCACGAGTCCTTCAAGCGGTCATAGCGGAAAAAGGCGGCGAAAGCAGCTGAATTTTGACCGCATGGTCAAAATTCCAATCGAGAAGCGGGCGCCGAGGCGCCTGCTGATGTCAGCCGACGAAAGCGCGCTCGACGACGAAGGTCGAGGGATGGCTGAGCGAGCCCTCATGGAAGCCGAGGCCTTCGGCCATTTCCTTGACGTCCTTCAGCATATGCATCGAGCCGCAGATCATGATGCGGTCCGTCTCCGGATTGAGCTTCTCGATGCCGAGGTCGGCGTAGAACTTGCCCGAGCCGATCAGCGCCGTGATGCGGCCCATGCGCGCCGATTCTTCGCGGGTCGTCGAATTGTAGAGGGTGACGCGGCCGCCGGTCAGTTCGCCGATCAGGGGATCGTTCTCGAGCGCGGCCACCAGTTCCTGGCCATAGGTCAGTTCGGCATTGTCGCGGCAGGTGTGGGTCAGGATGACCTGATCGAATTTTTCGTAGGTATCGGGGTCGCGCAGAAGGCTGGCGAAGGGCGCAATGCCGGTGCCGGTCGAGATCATGAACAGGCGCTTTGCCGGGGTCAGCGCGTCGACGACCAGCGTGCCGGTCGACTTCTGGCGCATGATGACGGTGTCGCCAACCTGGATCTTCTGCAGCTCGGAAGTCAGCGGGCCGTCCGGCACCTTGATCGAGAAGAATTCCAGCTCTTCGTCCCAGGCCGGGCTGGCGACCGAATAGGCGCGGTACACCGGCTTTTCGGCATTGGGCAGCCCGATCATGACGAACTCGCCGGAGCGGAAGCGCAACGACTGCGGACGGGTGATGCGGAACTGGAACAGGCGGTCGGTGTAATGCTTCACCGAGACGACGGTTTCGGCATAGACATTGGCCGGAATCGGGAACTGCAGCGGACGGGCGCCGGCGGTGTTGAGTGCGGATGTGGTGTTCATCGATCCAACTCTGTCTTGCCCAAGCCACTACGCGGGCGCCAAACCGTTTCCTGCGCGCCCAGACCCTTCAGGTCCCGGCGTGCCGTTCACACACTCCAAAGCAGTGAGCTCTTGTGTCCCAAATTTATTAGTATACAAACGATATTTGTGTCAAGATACCACGCTAAAACAGCTTTCCAAACTGCGGCATATTCGTAGTTCCGCCATTTCGGATTTCGACAATGAAAGAGAATTTTTCGGTGAAGCAGCCGGATTCCGCAGGCGACGTCGTTGCCGGCATCGATGTTGGCGGAACCTTCACCGACCTCATTTTGATCGACGGAAATGACGGCGGAAAGGTGCATATCGCCAAGACGCCGACGACGGTCGACAACCAGGCGTTCGGCGTGGTTTCAGCGCTGGGCGCCACAGGCTTTGCCATAGACGGCATCGACCTCATCGTGCATGGCACGACCACCACCACCAATGCGGTGCTGGAACGCAGGCTGGCGAAAACCGGCATGATCACCACGCGCGGTTTTCGCGACGTGATCGAGCTTGGCCGCCGCACACGGCCGCAGCCCTACGGCATGACCGGAAGCTTCGTTCCGATCATCCCGCGCGATCTCCGGCTCGAAGTGTCGGAGCGCGTCGAGGCGTCGGGCGCGGTGCGCACGCCGCTCGACGAGGCCGAGATGCGCGACGCCGTGAAGACGCTGATCGGGGCCGGCTGCGAGTCCCTGGTCATCCATTTCCTGCATTCCTACGCCAACCCTTCGCATGAGCGGCGCGCGGCCGAAATCGCCGCCGAGCTTTGGCCGAACGGCTACATCACGACTGGCCATGCGCTGCTGTCGGAAGCCCGCGAATTCGAGCGCGGCGTGACCGCCGCGGTGAACGCCTCGGTGCAGCCGATCCTCGAGCGTTATGTCGAGCGGCTGCGCAAGGAATTGGCTGCCAAGGGCTATGCCCGCGACTTCCTGATCATGAACGGCAATGGCGGCATGATCTCGGCCCGCTTCGTCACGCGCGAGTCGGCCAAGACCGTGATGTCAGGCCCGGCTTCGGGTGTCATCGCGGCCGCCTATACGGGCAAGCGCGCCGGCTTTGAAAACCTCGTCACCTACGACATGGGCGGCACCTCGACCGATGTGGCGCTGATCCGCAACGCCGAGCCGGCGGTCTCCAACGAGATCGAGATCGAATATGCGATGCCGATCCATGTGCCGATGGTGGCGGTGCATACGGTCGGCGCCGGCGGCGGCTCGATCGCGCGCGTTGATGCGGCCGGCCTGATCCAGATCGGCCCGGAAAGTGCCGGCGCCAATCCCGGTCCGATCTGCTACGGCCGCGGCGGCTTGGAGCCGACCATCACCGATGCCAATCTGGTGCTGGGACGGCTGGCGCCGAAAAAACTGCTGGCGGTCGAAAATCCGGTCACCGTCGAGCGCGTCACCGGCATCTTCGAAGACAGAATAGGCAAGGCCACCGGCCTCTCCGGCGTCGAGGCGGCGGGTGCAATCCTGCGGCTCGGCAACATGAAAATGGCCGGCGCCATCCGCATGGTCTCGGTGTCGCGCGGCCATGATCCGCGTGATTTCGCGCTGTTCGCCTTCGGCGGCGCCGGGCCGCTGCATGCAACCGCGCTGGCGCGCGAACTCGGCCTGCCCCGCGTGCTGGTGCCGGCCCGTCCGGGCATCACCAACGCGCTCGGCTGCGTCGTGGCCGATCTGCGCCATGACTTCGTCAACACCATCAACCAGCCGGTCGCCGTGCTTGATGAAGCCCGGCTTCGCGAGGTGCTGGAACGTCACCGCGGGGAAGGCGAGGAACTGATCGGCAAGGAAGCGGTGAAGCCGGAAACGATCCGCGTTACGCACTCTGCCGACATGCAGTTCGTCGGCCAGACCCACATCATCAACGTGGCGCTGCCGTCTTCATCGGTGACAAGGCAGGAGTTGCAGGCGCTGTTCGAAAAAGCCTATTTCGCCCGCTTCAAGGTCGAGTTGCCGGAGATCCGCGCCAATCTGGTCAACCTCAACACGTCGGTGACGGGCGTGCGGCCGGCAATCGACCTGTCACGGCTGATCGACCCGGCCGGACGTACAAAGACGCTAGACGAGGCGCTGCGCGAGACAAGGCCGGTCTGGTATGCCGGACGCTGGCACGATACGCCGATATACGCACGCGAAAAATTGCCGCTCGATGCCGTTATCCAAGGGCCGGCGATCCTCGAACAGATGGACGCCACCACCGTGCTCGAACCCGGCGACCGCGCAAGATCGGACGCCGACGGCAACATCATCATCGACATTGGCGAGGCCTGAGATGCAAAAGCTCGACGCCATCACGCTTTCGGTCCTGCAGGCAGCCTTGCAGCAGGTCTGCGACGAGATGGATCTCACTTTCTCCCGCGCTGCCTTCTCGCCTGTCATCGCCGAGGCCAATGACCGCTCCGACGGCATCTACTCGGCCGTCGATGGTTCGTTGATCGCACAAGGCAGCCAGGGCCTGCCGGTGTTCGTCGGCGTCATGCAGTATTCGACCAAAACGGTGATCGAGATGATCGCCGACGGCCGTTGCCTGCCGCCTGAGCCGGGCGACATCTACATCGTCAACGATCCCTATCTCGGCGGCACGCATCTCATGGACGTGCGCTTCGCCATGCCAGTCTACCGCGACGGCAAGATATTTTGCTGGCTATCGAATACCGGCCACTGGCCCGATATCGGTGGCTCGGTGCCGGGCGGCTTCTCCGCCTCCGCCACAGCCGTCGAGCAGGAAGGCCTGCGGCTGCCGCCGGTCAAGCTGTTCAAGAAGGGCGTGCTCGACACCGAAATCTACGCCATCATCTGCTCCAACATCCGCGTCGCCGACCAGCGCATCGGCGATATAAGGGCGCAAGCCGCGGCACTGTTGATCGGTCAGGACCGGCTCAATGGAATCCTCGATCGTTACGGGGACGAAACCGTCGTCGGGGCGATCGCCGAACTGCGTCGCCGCGCCGCCGAGCAGATGCGCGCCAACATCTCCGCCATTCCCGACGGCACCTACAGCTCGAAGGCCTTTGTCGACTCGGACGGCGTGGTCAACGAGCCGCTGACCATCGCGCTCGCGGTGGAGAAGAAGGGCGATACGCTGACCTTCGATTTCACAGGTTCGTCAAAACCCTGTGCCGGGCCGATGAACAGCGTGCTGGCGACGACATTGTCGTCGGTCTATCTCGCCATGCGCCATATTTTCCCTGATGTGCCGATCAGCGCCGGCGCTTTCGAGCCGCTGATCGTCAAGCGGCCGGAAGGCACGTTCCTCGACGCCAAATACCCGCGTCCCGTCTCCGGCTGTGCGGCTGAAGTCTCGCAGCGCATCGCCGAGGCGGTGTTCGCGGCGATGGTGCAGGCGCTGCCGGAAAAGGTGACGGCCGCGCCCGCCGGCTCCAGCGGCAATTTCGCGCTGGGCGGCAACGATCCGGCGCGCGGCCGCGACTATGTGATGTATCAGATCTCCGGCGGCGGCTATGGCGGCAATTCCGGCCATGACGGCCTGACCAATGGCTGCTCGACCATCGGCATTTCGAAATCGCCGCCGGTCGAGATCATGGAGCAGGCCTTTCCGGTTCTCTACCGCCAGTATGCCTTGCGCGAAGGCTCGGGCGGCGCCGGCAAGCAGCGCGGCGGCTTCGGCCTCGCCTATGAGGTCGAGATATTGCGAGGAGAGGCGCGCGCGTCCTTCGTCATGGACCATGGCCGTTTCGGCCCGCAAGGCGCGCTCGGCGGCAAGGACGGCGCGGTGAACACGGTGACCGTGTTCCGCGACGGCGAGGCACATGTGCCGCCGCATCTGTCCAAGGAACAGGACATCGCGCTCAAGGCCGGCGACCGCGTGAGGGTCGGCACGCCCGGGGGCGGCGGCTATGGTGATCCGCGTGAGCGCGACCCGAAACTGGTCGCCGAAGACATCAGGCTTGGTTACTACACCGTTGAACAAGCCAAAGAGCTGTTCGGAACCTGACAGCCGACAGGCCCGAGCCGCGTCAGGTCTGCAGCTTGGCCTTCAGCGCATCGGCGAATTTTTGCGCGATCTTCTTGAAGCCGGCGGGATCGGGATGCAGTTCGTTGGCCCAGTCGGCCACCTTCAACGTTCCCTGCGTGTCGACCAGATGGAAATTGTTGTTGGGATCGTCGGCCAGGCGCTTCACCACATCGCGGAACGCCGCCAGCGCGTCGTGAACGATGACCGTGCCCTTGGCGACCGTCCAGTTGCAGAAATCGAGCGACGGTTTCAGCCACGGGCCGACACAGGACGGATGCGCTCCGTTCGGGATCGGAAAATCATAGCAATGGCCAAAGATCGGCACGCCTGGCGCGACGCGGTCGCGCAGCGCGAACAAATCGAGATAGCAGGCCTCGACCATGCCGAGCGCCTTGGTGAAGCGGTTCTTGTTCAGCCCGGGGGCGTGGCCGTCATTGAAGTCGAGGAAGATGCAGAACTGGTCGCCGGCAATGTCGTTGCCACCGGCAGAGAACAGGATGGCATCGGGCTTGCCGTCCAGCCAGTTGGCCTTGTTGCGCAGGGCGGCGATCATGCGCTGCTGCTTGGGCAGCGACATCTCGTCGGTCGCCGCATCGCCATGATGGGCAAGGTTGAGGATGGTCGGCGGCATCGAGCCGATGCGGCGCAGCTGCGCGATCACATCGGTGTCGACGAACGGAAATCCGTTCCCGGTGAGCGGATAGTCGAACCAGGAATCGCCCTGCGCCAGCATCACCAGCGGCCGGTTGGCGACGGCCGCCTCGAGATTGCCGGCACTTTCCCTTGCGGTTTCGAGCCGCTCGATGTTGGCCTGGTGAACCCTGATGCGCTTGGCGATGTCGTCGTCTATGCGCCGCTGCGCGGCTTCCTGCACGAATTCCTGCTGGTCCATCCCCAGGTCCCTCCCACGACCGTCTACTTCCAGCTGAGCATGCGCCCATGTCCATGATCGGTCTGTAATTTAGATCACAGTAAGATTCCTGGGGAAGGACGGCTTGCCACGCCGTGATCGCCGCAGAGCATGTCGTTTCCGTCTCCGTGGGGCCTGCAAAAGACCATAGACTTCTATCCTTGTTTTCGCGCAATTCCGGACGGGAAACCGCCAACACCTTCCCTGGAATTGCTTAGTCAACGGAGATCAGGAACATGCGTCTTTTCGGTCGTTTCGTGCTTGCCGCTTCCGCCGCCCTGCTGCTTGGGACCGGTGCTGCCTCCGCCGAGAAACTCAGGATCGGGACCGAGGGCGCCTATCCGCCCTTCAACTATGCCAATTCGGACGGCACGCTGGGCGGCTTCGACATCGACCTCGGCAAGGCGCTGTGTGCCGAGATGAAGGCCGAGTGCGAATTCTCCGTACAGGATTTCGATGGTTCCATTCCGGCGCTGCAGGCCGGCAAGTTCGACGCCATCATCAACATCACCATCACGCCGGAACGGGCCGAGAAGGTCGAGTTCACCCACAAATATTACCAGACGCCACCGGCCATCGCCGTGCCGAAGGATTCGACCATTGCAGGCACGTCGCCTGACGATCTGAAGGGCAAGGTGCTGGGTGTGCAGAGCGCCACCATCCACCAGAATTTCGCCGAGAAGAAATACTCCGGCTCGACCGTCAAGGCCTATCCGACCGGCGACGACGCCCGCACCGACATGGCCAATGGCCGGCTGGACGCGATGATGGACGGCTCGATCATCCTGACCGAATGGCTGAAGAAGCCCGATGGCGCCTGCTGCAAATTGCTCGGCACGCTGGCCGCCGATCCGGCCATTCATGGACCCGGCGTCGGCATCGCCCTGCAAAAGGGCAACAAGGAACTGGCCGACAAGTTCAATGCCGCCATCGACGCCCTGCGTGCCAACGGCAAGTACAAGGAAATCAACGACAAATACTTCTTGTTCGACGTCTACGGAAGTTAACCCCTTCACCGCTCCTACCTCGGCAGCGCCATCAGGCGCTGCCGTTTTCATGAGATGACGGAGAAGTTTCTTGGTTGAGCGGCGCTCCCCTTTCTACACCAGCATCGTTGGCCTCGGCGCCACGATGGGCCGGGTCGGCGGCGATTTCGTCTCGGCCAAAACTTACTCCGGCATTGCCGACGAGCACCTGAACACGCGCAAGAATGTCGGCGTGCAGGATCTCAGCACCATGGGCAAGATGGACATCAAGGGGGCGGAAGCCGAGGCGCTGGTCAACCACATCATCGTCAACGATGCGGCCGCGATGAGCCCCGGCCAGGTGCGCTATTCCACCGTCTGCCGCGACGATGGCGGCATCATGGACGACCTCACCGTGTTCCGGCTGGCGCCTGAGCATTTCATGCTGGTGACCGGCTCGGTCAACCGGCTGAAGATGCTGCCCTGGCTGCAACATCATGCTGAAGCGCGAAAGGCCTATGTCACCGACATCACGGCGGCCGTCGCCTTTCCGACGATACAGGGGCCGCGTTCACGCGAGCTGCTGAAAGCACTTTCGGATGCCGATCTCGATGAGTTGAAACGCTGGGCGTTCACTTCAGGGCGCGTCGGCGAGACCAAAGTCCTGATCTCACGCACCGGGGTGACCGGCGAGCTCGGCTTCGAACTGTTCGTGCCGGCGGACGAGGCCACTTCCTTCTGGGACGCGCTGATGCGGACCGGTAGCGATTTCGGCCTGAAGCCATACGGCGTGCTGGCCATGTTCACGCTCGGGCTGGAAAAGGCCTATCCGGCGCATGGCATCGACATGGACGAGAGCCGTACGCCCTTCCATGTCGGGCTCGATCGCTGGATCAAGTTCGACAAGGGCGAGTTCATCGGCCGCGAGGCGCTGCTCAAAATTCGCGACAAAGGGCTCGACGAACGCTGGACCGGGCTGATTCTCGACGGTGACAAGCCGGCCGCGACGGATGCCAGGGTTTTCGCCGAGGGCGAGGATGCCGGTGTCGTCACCTATAGCGATCACGGCTATTCGCTGGGCAAGGTGCTGGCGACCGCGCATCTGCGGCTGCCGTTCACCGCCATCGGCACCGAGCTGAGCATCGACATAGACGGCAAGCCGACCCGCGCCGTGGTGGCGCCGATGCCGTTCTTCGATCCGGAAGGCGCGAGACTGCGCGCCTAGGCTAGTTTTGCCAGCAGCCTCATAAATGTGGCCGCCTCCTTGGCGGTCAGCGGCGCCAGCGTTTCCTGGGTGATGGTGCGTGCCAGCGGGATCAGCCGTTCGATCGCCTCGCGTCCCTCCGGCGTCAGATTGACCAGCAGCCGCCTTTTGTCGACCTCATGCTTGGTGAGGTCGACAAGGCCACGCGCTTTCAGCCGGTCGATGACGCCCTTGACCGTCGCCGCGTCCATGGCGATCAGCGTGCCGAGCTGGTTCTGCGAGGTCTCGCCGACATCGTGCAGCTTGGCGAGTGCTGCAAATTGCGGCGGCGTCAGGTCGCTGATCTGGGCGGCAAAGATCGAGACATGGCGCTGATGCGCCTTGCGCAGGATGAAGCCGACCTGCTCCTGCAGGCGGTAGTCATGATCGTCAGGCTCTTCGGCCTCGACGAGCTTGAGAAGATTGTCCCCGCCGCTCATCGCAAGCCGTCCCAGGCCTTGATATCGCCAACCGCGAGGCCGCCCATGCGGTCATGCACGCGCGGGCCGCAGCTCATGGCGAGGCAAAACAGGATTTCGTCGGGGCGAGGCCCGTCGCTGAGGCCTACCTCCATGGCGTCGAAATGGCTGCGGACATAGGCGGCGTTGGTGTGGCCGAGCGGTACGTCGAGCCGCGAGCCGAAGGCGCCGACCTTGGTTGCCGACGGCACGATCGCCTTGGCGTCGCCGAGCCGCTCGCGCATGGCGTAGCCGCCAGGAACGTGCCACAGCGCGCCGTGCTCCAGCTCCCCCGACGAGCCGACAATGGTGCCCTTGCCGTAGGCGTCGATCTGCTTGATGTCGCCGCCCAATGCGGCAATGAGCTTGTCGGTGAGCAGCAGGCCAAGCGGCTTCAGATCGTCCATGGCGCTCTGCAGTTCTTCGACGTAGCGGCCGGCGAACGGGTTCTTCACCAGCGCCACGGCCGCCGCGCGGCGGCGCGGCGCAGCTGCGACCGGGCCGCCATCGTGAAAAATCTCTTCGGTCAGAACCGCAATCTTGCGGATCGGAAACTCAGGCATGGGCAACTTCCTTCCCTGGATTTTTGTTGGGCGCGGCAAGCGCCATGGAACCACTGATGCGCGCTTCCCCACCTAGAAACAGCGCCGATGCGGCAATCAGGCCGCGCCGGCGAAAATCTTCGGCGACGGCAAGGCCATTGTCCAGCGCCCGCTCCACATCGTCACGCGCGAGCATGCCGACGGCTTGTGTCACCAGCCGTGCGCCGAGATCGCTGTCGGGCGCCAGTTCCTGCGCGGCAATGCGCTTGATGGCGGGATTGCCGGGCAGGTCGACGGCGTTGGCAATGAGTGTCGCCGCCGCATCGGCCTCGGCGCCGGTGCGCGCCAGCACGGTGACGGCGTCGGCGATGCCAAGCGAGAACGAACGGCCGCGCCAGCCGCTGGTGGCGACGCCGCGCACGCCGTCCGCCGAGCGAATGGTGAGGCGGTCGGCCATGCCGTTGCCGGTGCCGGCGATCGCCAGGTTCATCGACTGGCCCTTGCCGATATGGAGGGCGCTGTCGCCGCCATTGTTGACATAGGCCCGGTCGAGCTTGCGACCGGCAAGCAATGCCGAGAGCATTTCGTCGGCTACCGATCCCGCGACGGCGGCCATCGGCGTGATGAAGCATTCCGCCAACGGCATGACGGCTGCTTCCATGCGCCGCGCGGTCGGGCCGGCGAAGGTGCGCGGCGCCAGGAAAAATGCCGGCAGCCGCAATTCGGGAAGCTCCTCGACCAACTCGATCAGGATCGTCTGGAAGCGCTCGATCGCCTGATCGTAGGCGGCACGACACTCAGCCGCCTCACCAAAGGCCTCGACGATCAGGTCGATCGGCCCGTGGTTGAGGTGCAGCCGCTTGCCGTCCTGCAGCCAGTGGACTTGCGGGCCTTGCATCAAGAGGCCCCGTTCGAGCCGACGCGGCGCAACTGCGCCAGCGGCGGCCATGGATTGTGGGCCTCGGCGCCTGAGCCGCGGCGCGGGTTGAGATATTCGCCGCCTTTGGCAACGATATCCTCGACGCTGCGTATCTCGGCCTCGTAGCCGCCCAGCCGGACATAGTCGTCGCGGCGTAGCGTGAATTCGATCGGCGCCACCAGCGCCGGCGTCGGCACATAGCCGAAGGCGCCTTCCGGCACGCGCATGACGTCGACCATCAGCGTGATGCCGCCGCCCGGCCAGACATAGACCGGCGCGCCGCCAACGGTAACATAGGTATTCAAGCCCTGCACCGAGCGGGTGAGATTGACCGGGTTTTCGGTGACGCCGGCGCGCAGCGAACCGCCGGCGCCGCCGATGAACAGCACGGTGCAGAGCGCCGGCTCGCAATTGTCCTCGATCAGGCCGACCGATTTCTGCAGCCGCTCGGGGAACGGTTTTTCCACCGGCTTCAACTCGTCGTCGAGCTCGTAATAGGCGAACTGCTCGCCGGTGGTCGACACCATCAGCAGCGACAGGCCGGGGCGGGCGCCCTTCTTGGCGTTCCATTCGCCGAGGATCGACAGCGGGTCGGAAATCGAGGTGCCGCCCCAGCCGAGGCCGGGCTCGGAAACCTTGAAATAGCGGCCCGGCGTCGAACGGCGGCCGATGATCTTGATGCCGGTGTCCTGCCAGCCCAGCACCTTGCCGGCCTGATGCTCGGAGACGACGCCGGTGATGTGGTCGTCGACCACCACCACCTCGTCGACAAGGCCGCGCCATTGCGTGGCGAACATGCCGATGGTGGCCGAGCCGCAGCCGACCCGCATGCGGTGTTCCTGCTTGCCGTCGATGACAGGTGGTTTGCCGGCTTCGACGGTGATGGTGGCGCCGCCATCGATGGTCAGTTCGACCGGCTTGCGATTGCACAGACTGAGCATCGCGTCACAGGTTGCCCGGCCTTCGGCCTTGGAGCCGCCGGTCAGATGATGCACGCCGCCCAGCGACAGCATCTGCGAGCCATACTCGCCTGTCGTGACGTGGCCGATCGCCTCGCCTTGCGCGCGCACGATTGCCGTTTCGGGGCCGAGATGACGGTCCGTGTCGATCTTCACCTTGACGCCGCAGTACGAAAAAATGCCTTCGGTGACCACGGTCACCAGATCGACGCCCTCGACCTCCTGGCTGACGATGAAGGGGGCCGGCTTGTAGTCGGGATAGGTGGTGCCGGCGCCGATCGCAGTGACGAAGCGGCGGCCGTTGTTGACCAGTTCGCCGTCCCATTGCTCGCCCTCGGCGGTGAAGGGCACGACCGCGGCGCCACTCTCTGCCGCATGATCGAGGATGGTCAGCGGGTCCATACGCACGATGCGGCCACCGACATTGCCGTAGCGGTCGCAGGCGCCGGTGCGGCCATCGGCGATGTAGCACATCACCGGACAGGCATCGCAGCGGATCTTTTCCGCCACCAGCTTTTCGCCGGGATCGTGGGTTTCGAAGCGTTCGGCAAGCTCGCTCATCGGCGTGCCTCCTTGTCGTCGATGCCATCTTTTTCGCGGATGGCGGCGCGGATGCGCGTCGGCGTCGCCGGAACCTTGGTGATGAGAAGGCCGGTTGCGTGGCGGATGGCGTTGAGGATGGCGGGTGCGGTCGGGATCAGCACATGCTCGCCCAGGCCCTTGGCGCCGAACGGCCCCTCGGGATCGGGAACCTCGATCAGAATGTGCTCGATCTCAGGCACGTCGCCGATGGTCGGAATGAGATAGTCGTGCAGATTCTCGGTGCGGCCGGGGATGTATTCCTCCATCAGCGCCATGCCGATGCCTTGCGCGATGCCGCCCTCGATCTGGCCTTCGACCAGCAGCGGATTGATCGCCTTGCCGACATCGTGCGCGGCGGTGATTTTCACGAGCTTCACCGTGCCGAGCTTGAGGTCGACCTCCAGTTCGGCGATCTGCGCGCCATAGCCATAGACGGCGTAAGGCTTGCCTTGGCCCTTGGCGTCGAGCGGCAGCGTCGGCGGGTCGTAGGTTTCCTCGGCGCGGAAGACGTAGCCGTCCGCATCGACATCGAGCGCGGCGAGATCGATACGCCGAGTGGCTTCGCCCTCACGAATGACGATCGCCGGGCCGTCCAATTGCAGGGCCGCGTTCTCCGAGACATTGGCAAAGCGCAGGATCTTTTCGCGCAAGGCGCGGCCGGCTTTTTCGGCCGCCTTGCCGGTGACAAAAGTCTGGCGCGAGGCCGATGTTTTGCCGGCGTCGGGGCTGATCGCAGTGTCGGCGCTCTTCAGCTTGAATTTTTCAAGCGGCAGGCCGAGTGCGTCGGCGCAGATCTGGGCAATGACGGTGTTGGAGCCCTGGCCGATATCGACGGCGCCCTGATGCAGGATGACCTCCCCCTCTGGCGAGATACCGACCCTTATGGTCGACGGATTGGGCAGCGAGGTGTTGCCGCAGCCATACCAGCAGGACGCGATGCCGACGCCGCGCTTTTTGCTCGTATTGGCATTGTTGAATGTATCTGCGTCGGCCGTCGCGCGAGCCCAATGCGGCCGCAAGGAGTCGAGGCACTCGAATATGCCGACGCCCGACTCCAGTCGCTGTCCGGTAACCGTTTCGGATCCGTTCCGAAGGCAGTTCTTCAGCCGAAAATCGAGCCGGTCCATGCCAAGCTTGCCGGCGAGCTCATCATAGAGCGTCTCCTGCATGATCGTCGCCTGCGGCACGCCGAAGCCACGGAAGGCGCCGGAAATCGGCCCGTGGGTGTGGATGGCGCGGCCTTCGGCGCGGTAGTTCGGCGTCGCATAGGGACCGGAGGCATGCACCGGCACGCGGTTGGCGACGGTCGGGCCCCAGCTGGCATAGGCGCCGGTGTTGAAATCGCCTGTGAAGACCATGCCGGTGACATGGCCCTCGGCATCTACGCCGATGGTCGCCTTCATCTCGGCGGGATGTCGCTTGGTGGTCGACATCATGGATTCGTTGCGGGTGTAGGCCAGTGCTGCCGGCCGGCCGGTCTTCAGCGCCACAAGGCCGATGAGCGGCTGCAGTGAAACGTCCAGTTTCGAGCCGAAGCCGCCGCCGGTCGCGGTCGGCACGATGCGCACCTTGTCGACGGCAAGACCGAGCACCTTCGCCGTTTCGTCGCGGTCCATGTAGGGGGCCTGGGTGCAGGCGACGACGACCAGCGTGTCGCCGTCCATGTAGGCATGGCCGGCTTCCGGCTCGATGTAGGCGTGCTCGACATAGGAGGTGTCGATGGCACCGGACACTGTGAAGGCAGCCTCGCCAAGCGACGCCTCGGGGTCGCCGCGCTCGACAAAGCCCTTGGTCAACAAATTGGCCGGGCGGTTCGCGTGGATGAGCGCCGCCCCTTCTGCCTGCGCGTCGCCGGGCTGCAGAAAATGCGGCAGCTCGGTCCAGCGGACCGGGAAATCCTGGAGGTCGAGATCGAGCATGGCCTCGCGCTCGCCGGCGACCAGCGCCACTGCCTCGCCGCGCAGCCGCGCAAAGCCTTCGGCCAGCGCCGGCTGGTCGGCAAACGGCCCGATGACGCCGAAACAGTTTTTTCCCGGGATGTCGGCGGCGGTGAAGACGCCGGCGATGCCGGGATGCGACTTCACCCAGCCCTCCAGGTCGCCGAAGGCGAAGCCGGCATGATAATGCGGCGAGCGGACCACCAGCACGGCCAGCGCATCGGCGGGAAAGGCATCGCCGCCGAATTTTTCAGCGCCGGTGACTTTTGGCACGCCGTCGAGCCGGACCGGGGAGGCGCCTACAGCATTCCCTGTGGTTGGCATTCTACGTTCAAAGTTGAATTCCAACGAATGACGTTGGCGCTGCCCCTCACCCTTACCCTCTCCCCGTGAAGAACGGGGAGCGGGGAGCGTTGGCGCTGGAGCACTTCCCTTCTCCCCGTCACTATACGGGGTGAGGGTGCCGGCAGGCGGATGAGGGGCAGCGCCGTCGGTCGACGTCTCGAACCGTCCCGCATCCATCACTGCCGCGATGATCTTTCTGTAGCCGGTGCAACGGCAGAGGATGCCGCCCAGCGCATCCTGCACCTCGGTCTCGGTCGGATTCGGCGTGCCATCCAGCAGCGCCGTTGCCGCGACCAGCAGCGCCGGCGTGCAGATGCCGCATTGCGCGGCGCCATGCGCCAGGAAGGACGCCTGCAGCGCCGAGAGCCGGCCATCGGCGAGGCCTTCGACGGTCGTTACGGACGTCCCGGCTGCGGAGGCCGCCGGCATCAGGCAGGCGCAGACGGCGTCGCCGTCGACCAGCACCGTGCAGGCGCCGCAATCGCCGGCATCGCAACCAACCTTGGTGCCGGTCAGCTGCAATTCGTCGCGCAAAACCTGCGACAGCCGGCGCAGCGGCGGCACATTGACCGAGACGGCGGCGCCATTGACGGCGAAGGCGATCTCGGCGCGCTCGATGCCGAGGCCCGGCACGAGGTCGGGCAGGGCTTCAATCATCTCGGAGTGGCTCATGCCGCCACCATGCTGTTGTCGTTCGTCAGCCCGCAAGCCCTCAGCACGGCGCGGGCGACAAGCTCGCGCGCTGCGTCGAGCCGGTATTCGGCGCTGCCGCGCACGTCGGCAATCGGCGAGAGCTCGGCCATCGGCGCGGACAGGAGCGCATCGGCGAGTGCCGGGCCGATAGGCTTGCCCACCAGCACCGCTTCGACAGCGGCGAGCCGCCTGGCGACGGCCGAGCAGGACCCGACCGCGACAGCGGCTTCCATGACCATGCCATTCTCGGCAACGAGGCGCGCCGCCACCATGGCGATGGAGATGACGAGGTAGCGCCGCGCACCGAGCTTGACGAAGGCCGACGTGCCGGTGGCCCTGGGCTTCGGCACCCGGATGGCGGCAACCAGCTCGCCCGGTAGCAGCGCGGTGCGGCGGTTGCCGAGAATGAACTCCTGCAGCGGCAGATGACGCGTCGCGGCTGCAGAGCGCAGCTCGACCTCGGCGTCCAGCACCAGCAGGCTAGGCACGCCATCGGCGGCAGGCGAAGCATTGCAGAGATTGCCGGCGATCGAGGCGACATTCTGGATCTGCAGCGAGCCCACTTCGCGCGCGGCCTGCTTCAGCGCATCGAAAGCCGCCGGCAATGGATGGCGGACAAGGTCGGTCCAGGTGGTGCGGGCGCCCAAAACCCAATGGGTTTCGGTCTCGGCAATGCCGCGCAGCGAGGCCAGGCCGTTAATATCGAGAACATTGTCGCGGAACGGTTTGGCGCCCTGCGCCGGATAGAAATCGGTGCCGCCGGCAAGCACGCGCCAGGCGCCCTCGCCCAGCAGAGCGAGCGCCTCGTCGAGCGTGGCGGGTTTCGCGTAACGGATCACGCTTTGCCTTCCAAAAAAATAGGCCTTCCCATTGGGACCTTCAAAAGGTGGGGTCTTCCCGAACCCCGCCAATGTCTGATCAGGCCAAATTCATTCGTATGCAAATGATATCAAGCTGGCGGAAATTGTCAAAGCCGGAGTTTAAGGGAACCCGGCCGCCAAGCATTTCTTACGCTTGCAGAGGTTGACGCAGGCGGCCATCCGGTCAAGTTTCAGCATCCGGTCGCATCAGCGGCGTATTTCACTCGATCCCCCGTTCGAGACGTAGAAGAGGAGAGGCGCCATGGCCGACGAAGCGCTTGTTGTCATCGACCTGCAAAACGACTTCTGCCCCGGCGGCGCACTGGCGGTTGCCGGCGGCGACGAAATCGTGCCGCTGGTCAACGATCTGATTCGGCATGCCGAGCATGTCGTGCTGACGCAGGACTGGCACCCGGCCGGACATTCGAGCTTTGCCTCCAGCCATCCGGGGGCGCAGCCCTTTAGCGCGATCGAGATGCCCTATGGGCCGCAGACGCTGTGGCCGGACCATTGCATCCAGGGCAGCCTCGGCTCGGATTTTCACTCGGGGCTCGCCTGGACCAAGGCCGAGCTGGTGATCCGCAAGGGATTTCGCCCTGATATCGACAGCTACTCCGCCTTCTTCGAGAACGACCACAAGACGCCGACGGGGCTCGCCGGCTACCTCAAGGAGCGCAGCATCGACAGTGTGACCCTGGTTGGCCTGGCGACCGACTTCTGCGTTGCCTTTTCGGCCCTCGACGCGGTCAAGCAAGGCTTCAAGACGACGGTGCGGCTCGACGCGTGCCGCGGCATCGATCTAAACGGTTCGGTCGAGGCGATGCTGAAGCGGATGCGCGATGCCGGGGTGAAGCTCGAAGACCCGATCTCGGAGTGACTGGATCGTGACGCAGCGAGGGGGCTGCACACAGTTGGGGAAGGCTTTCGCGGCAGGTGTACTCGCTTCCGCTGTGTCTCCGCAAATGGCCTTCGCGGCCGAGGCCCGCGGCCTGCCCGATGCTGCCATGTCGCTGTGGTGGGCGCTGCCTTTCGCCGGCCTGCTGCTCTCGATCGCCACCGGACCGCTGCTGTTCCACCATGTCTGGGAGCATCATTACGGCAAGATCGCCGCCGGCTGGGGAGCGCTGGCGGTCATCCCGCTGATGGTTGCATTCGGCGTTCCGGTAGCCGGTGAAGCCGTGCTGCACACGCTGCTCACCGAATACATGTCGTTCATTATCCTGCTGTTCGCGCTCTACACCATTTCGGGCGGCATCCTTGTCGCCGGCAACATCCATGGCACGCCGCTGGTCAATGCCGGGCTGCTGCTCGTCGGGGCGATGCTGGCCTCGGTGATCGGCACCACCGGCGCCTCGATGATCCTGATCCGGCCGATGCTGCGCGCCAACGACAACCGGCAGTTCAACGCCCATGTCGTCATCTTCTTCATCTTCCTGGTGTCTAACATCGGCGGCTCGTTGACGCCCTTGGGCGACCCGCCATTGTTCGTCGGCTTCCTGCGCGGCGTCGACTTCTTCTGGACGTCGGCGAACCTCTGGCGCGAGACGCTGTTTACCGGCGGCCTGGTGCTGCTTGTCTTCCTGGCCATCGACATCATGCTGCATCGCCGTGAAGGCGGCGCGCCGAAGATCAAGGATCCGACGCCGGATACGAAGGTGCGCCTTCGCGGCCTGGCCAATCTGCCGTTGCTGGCCGGCGTCATTGCCGCGATCCTGCTTTCAGCTGCCTGGAAGCCGGGCGTGACTTTCTCCATCCTCGGCGTCGGCCTCGAACTGCAGAACCTGGTGCGCGATGCCATCATCCTGGCGCTCGCCGGGCTGTCGCTTGTCGTTTCCCTCAAGAGCCATCGCGAGGCCAACGGCTTCACCTGGGGCCCGATCGCGGAGGTGGCAAAACTGTTTGCCGGCATCTTCATCTGCATCGTGCCGGTCATTGCCATCCTTCGCGCCGGCCATGACGGCGCGCTGGCGCCGCTGGTGGCGCTGGTGACGTCACCCACCGGCCAGCCCAATGATCTCGCCTATTTCTGGCTGACCGGCGGGCTGTCGTCCTTCCTCGACAATGCGCCGACCTATCTGGTGTTTTTCGAACTCGCAGGCGGCGACGCGCGGCACCTGATGACGGAGGCGGCCTCGACGCTGGCCGCGATCTCGGCCGGCGCGGTGTTCATGGGCGCCAACACCTATATCGGCAATGCCCCCAACTTCATGGTCTACGCCATCGCCCGGCATCGCGGCGTGAAAATGCCGGGCTTCTTCGGCTACATGGCGTGGTCGGGCGTGGTGCTGATCCCGATATTTCTGATTACAGGTTTTGTCTTCTTTGCGTGATGCGAAGGGCGCTGGGCCCTTACCTACCCCGTGTGGGGAGGTCGGACCGAAGGTCCGGGTGGGGGTCGGTGCCGCCCCCACCCGGCTGCTTCGCAGCCACTTGTCGGGGCGAGCCACGGGTCTCGCCCGTCCTTCGGACCCCCACAAGGGGGAGGGTAATCTTAGCCGACGCCCACATATCGGCGCACCGCCGACGGATCGGCGCGAAGCTGTTCGACATCCACCGTCTCGCGGTTACGGCCGTTTTCGATGAAGCAGACGCGGTCGGCGACGGACAGCACGGCGTCGACGCGCTGTTCGACCAGAATGGTGGAGACACCTAGCTCACGCAGCTTCACCACCGTCTCGCGGATTTTGGCGATCATCGACGGCATCAGCCCCTCCGTCGGCTCGTCTAGCAACAGCACCTGCGGCTCCAGACAAAGCGCGCGGGCCATGGCCAACATCTGCTGTTCGCCACCGGACAAAGTGCCGGAGCGCTGCCGCAGCCGCTGGCGCAGCAACGGGAAGAGGTCGAGCACGCTCTCGCGCGTCGCTCTTCCCTTGCCGCGCGCCATCAGGCCGATCTCGATGTTTTCCGCCACCGTCATCTCGGCGAACAGCCGCCTGCCTTGCGGCACATAGGCGACGCCGGCCTTGGGCACCTCATGCGCCGGCAGGCCGGTCAACTCCTTGCCGGCGAGCCGGATCGAACCGGCGCTCGACCGAACCAGCCCCATGGTCGCTTTCAGCGTCGTCGTCTTGCCGGCGCCGTTGCGACCGAACAGGCACAGCACCTCGCCCTTGTTGAGCACGAGATCAAGACCGTAGAGCACCTGAACCTCGCCGTAGAAGCAGTCGAGCCCGGAGATGGTCAGCGCTTCAGTCGTGTGGGTATCAGTTTTGGGGGCTTCGCTCATGCCGCCGTTCCCAGATAGGCTTCCTGCACCTGTGTGTTGGCGCGGACCTGTTCGGGCGTGCCTTCGGCCAGGATCCTGCCGGCGTTGAAGACGGTGATGCGGTCGGCCAGTTGCATGACGACAGGCATGTTGTGCTCGATCAAAAGCACGGTGGCGCTCTTGGCGATCTCGCGCACCAGGTCGATGAAATTGTCGATCTCGCTGTCGGCCAGCCCTTGCGTCGGCTCGTCGAGGATCAAAAGCCGCGGCTTCAGCGCCAGGCCCATTGCCACTTCCAGCAGGCGCTGATGGCCGTAGGAAAGCTGGCCGGCCGGCATATGGGCGCGGCCGGCCAGTCCGGTGCGTTCCAGCGCGGCCATGACGCCGGTGCGCACCGCACCTTTCGAGCGGGCATCGGTCAGCGTGCGCTGCACCGGCAGCGCGACATTATCGTAGGCAGAGAGGTTGGCGAAGACGCTGGTGATCTGGAAGGTGTAGGCGATGCCCCGGCGCACCCTGAGATAGGCCGGCTGGCTGGTGATGTCGGCGCCGTCGAAGACGATCATGCCGGACGATGGCTGAATGCGGCCGCTGACCAGGCTGACGAAGGTGGTTTTGCCGGCGCCATTGGGGCCGATGACGGCGCGGATCTCGCCCGGCATCAGCTGAAAATCGACACCGTCGACGGCGCGCAGGCCGCCGAAACTGCGCGCCAGGCCTTTGGTGGTCAGCAACGGCATCATGGGAGCCACCCGAGCCAGCGCTGGCGGATGGTGCCCAGAATGCCTTTGGGGAAAAACAGCACCAGCAGGATGAGCGCAATACCGACGATCAGGAGATAGGCGGAGGTGTAGCCGCTGGCGGTGTCGATGACATAGTACATGAACACCGTGCCGAGCAGCGCGCCCAGCGTCGTGGCGGCGCCGCCGAGCAGCACCCAGAGCAGCGGCAGGATGGAATACTGCACCGAGGCAAAGCTCGAGCCGACATAGCCGAACAGCAGCGCATAGGCCGCACCCGAGGCGGCGCAGATGGTGCCGGAGACGACGACGGCGATCAGCTTGTTGGAGAAGGTGTCGTAGCCCAGCATTTTCGTGCGCTCCTCGTTCTCGCGCACCGCGACCAGCACGCGGCCATAGCGGGAGCGGACGATGGCGAGGGTGATCAGCAGCACGACCGAGAACAGCGCCAGCGCGCTCATGTAGCGCACGGTCGGGTTGGTTAGGTCGAGCGATGTCGCGCCGAAGGCCAGAACCCGCGCCGGCTGCGGCACGACCAGACCCTGGTCGCCGCCGGTCCAGGCGGCGAAATAGAGGATGACGAGGTAAAACACCTGCGCGAACATCATGGTGACGATCATGAAGGCGACGCCGGTGGTGCGCAGCGCCAGCAGGCCGATCACCAGTGCCAGCAGCGCGCCGCAGGCGATGCCGGCGAGGAAAGCCAAAGGCACGCTCCAGCCGAGATGGATGACCGCGAGACCAGCGCCATAGAGCCCGGCGGCGAAGAACATGGCGTGGCCGAGGCTGAGCAGGCCGACATAGCCGAACAGCATGTTGTAGCCCATGGCGAACACCGCCAGCACCATGATGCGGGCGACTAGGCCGTGATGATAATCCGGCAGGACGAAGCTCAGGGCGAACAGCAGCGCGATGACGCCGAGATGCAATGCATAGGCTTTTGCCGGCGAAGCATCGCTCATCGCGGCGCCTGCCCGAACAGGCCCTGCGGCCGGAACACCAGCACCATGGCCACCAGCAGCGTGGCGATGATCTTGGCCAAAGTCGGCGAGAAGAACACCGAGATGATGCCGTCGGACAGGCCGATCAGCACGGCGGCGACGACGGTGCCGCGCAGCGAGCCGAGGCCGCCGATGATGACGACGATGAAGGACAACAGCAGCGGGTCCTGTCCCATCAGATAATGCGCCTGACTGGTCGGCACGATCAGCACGGCGGCGATGGCCGCCAGCATGGCGCCGAGCGCGAAGACGCCGGCATAGACGCGGGCGACCGGAATGCCGAAGGCCTGCGCCGTCTCGCTGTCATATTGGGTGGCGCGCATGATGAGGCCGATCTTGGTGCGCGTCAGCACCAGCCAGGTGGCGATGAGCAGAAGGGCCGAAGCGGCAATGATCGACAGCTTGTAGCCGGAATAGCCGAACCAGGGCAAAAGGATGCGGTAGCTGAAGGGCGGCTCCACCGGGCGCGCTTCCGGGCCATAGAAGCTCAACGCCAGCTGCTGGATGATGTAGAGCATGCCGATCGTGGCGACGATGGTGGCTTCCGGATTGTAATTGACCCGGCGCAGCACAAGCCGCTCGGCTACCAGCGCAATGGCGCCGACAATCAGCGGCGCAATCACCAGCGCCGCCAGGAAGCCGAGCGTGGGATGGCCGGGTATCGCCGTCGAGATCGCCCAGGCCAGCACCGCGCCCAGCATGAAGAACTCGCCATGGGCGACGTTGACGACGCGCATGACGCCGAACACCAGCGACAGCCCAAGCGCCGTCAGCGCCAACACGGCGGAGGTGACAAGGCCTTCGAGGGCGGCGAGGAGGAGGTGGGGTCCGAAATGCATTCAGGGCGCCCTTACCCTCCCCTTGTGGGGAGGGTGACCGCGCAGCGGTCGGGTGGGGGTTGGGCACGGGCCGTCGCGACCCCCACCCCGTCTCGCAAGCTTCGCAAAAGTGCGAAGCTTGCGTGCCGACCCTCCCCACAAGGGGGAGGGTAAGGCGCCTCACAGCGCCTGCGTCGTATAATCCCCTTCGGCCTCGTAAAGCCCGTCCTCGATCTTGGTCTTGTGGACGACATTCAGCTTGCCACCTTCGACCTTGGAGATGTTCTGGATGCCAAAACACTGGTGGATCTTGCCGTTGAAGGTCTTCGGCCCCTGCGGATGCTCCGGCCCTTCGGCGAATTCGGTCAGCGCCTCGGTCGCCTCGACCAGCTTGGCGCGGTCTTCCGGGCCCTTGTAGCCGGCATCTTCCATCGCCTTCTTAACGACATAGAGCGTCTCCCAGCAGCCGAACATGTGGGCGGCGGTGGAGACGTCCTTGGGGTCGCCGACGGCAGCCCCATTGTCGTCGATGCCGACAGCGGCGCGGTAGGCTTTCTGGGCGGCCGAGTCATTGGCCTGCGCATAGCGCGGCGAACCTTCCCAGAAATGGCTGCCGTCCAAAAATTCGAGGCCGGGGCTGTTGATGTCGGTGGCTTCGAGCGAATCGATGAAGCCGAACAGTTGCGGCCGGTTGGAGCCGTAGAACTCGCCGAGTTCCTTGACGAAGGTGAGCACGGCCGGGCCGACCATCACGTGGTAGATGACTTCGGTCTCGGCCGGGATCTGCGGGAAGTATTTCGTGAAAGATGACTCTGTCGGCGGGATGGCGATCTGGGCGATGACCTCGGCGCCTTGCGCCTTCAGCGCCGGCGGCAGGTAGTCGCGATGGTCGTAGCCGAAGGCGAAATCGGGGAAGATCTGCGTCACCTTCTTGCCGGCATTGGCCGCGATCCATGGCGCCATCGACTGGATCTGGCTCTTCACATCGGTGATGCCAGGCTGGAAGACATAGCGGTTGAGCTTGGTCGAAGCGACGTGGTGGCCTTCGCTGACGACGAAATAAGGGATCTTGTTTTCGCCGGCGGCCGGCGCCGAGCCGATCACCACATGCGAGAACAGCGTGCCGAAGACGATGTCGGTCTTGTGCTGGGTGGCGAACTTGCCGACCACCTCGGCGCCACGGCCGGGATCGGTGCCGTCATCCTCGATCACCAGTTCGACAGGTCGGCCATTGATGCCGCCGGCGTCGTTGATCGCCTTGACCGCGGCGGCACTGGTCTTTTCATACCAGCGGCCATAGGCGGCGCCGATGCCGGTGCGGTGCGACTGGAAGCCGATCTTGATTGGCGCCGAACTCTGCGCCTGGCTGTAGCGGACGAAGCCGGGCGCGAGCGTCAGCCCGGCGCCGGCGGCGAGACCTTTCAGCGCGGTGCGGCGGCTAAGGGTGGATTTGGAGAGATCGAAAAACCCATTCTTGTCAGTCACGGCAGTTCCCCTGTTTTTGAGTTTTGACTGTCTGTAACGAGGCAAGGCCACTCCCTTGCAGGAGGGGCAGAAATTGCATGTGTACAAACTAAATCACCAAAGCACAGAGCTTGCAAGCGGGCTTTCCGCAAAGGCATGTGGATCAGCTTGTCTCATCCGGCCGTCGGCGTGGCAAGCAACCACAGGCCGAAGATCGTGTAGGCAATCATCAGCATGGTGAGCGGCAACTGGCTGAGGGCGGCGCGCGATGGCGCCTGGTGCAGTCGCCAGGCCAGTCCATGGGCAACGAGCACCGCCAGCATGTGCCCGGCGATGATGATGCCGGCCTGCAGGTTCCACAGCCACCAGGCGGAGTGGGCCCCGGCGACGAGGCCGGCCTCGATCTGCATGTCGGCGGCGCCGAACAGGTTCCATCCCAGCGCGAACGGGTCGGACAAAGCGGCAATCGCATACTGGCCGTCGACCAGCAGCGCCGTCAGATAGTGCGCGACATGATAGGCGAGCGCGATCGGTACGATCGACCAGACCAGCAGCCCGGCGGCCTCGCCGTGGGAATGTCGGCTGCCGGCAAGGCGCTGGCCGAGTATGACGGCCAGCAG
The DNA here is from genome assembly GCF_040323255.1 of Mesorhizobium sp. M0052. Taxonomy (NCBI): domain Bacteria; kingdom Pseudomonadati; phylum Pseudomonadota; class Alphaproteobacteria; order Hyphomicrobiales; family Phyllobacteriaceae; genus Mesorhizobium; species Mesorhizobium sp. M0052. The sequence goes on from NZ_JAMYUS010000020.1 coordinate 80,371, forward strand.
GAATGCCGCCGCCAGCAGAACGAAGGTCAGCACGAGGCCGAAGCTGCTAATGCCGATGAGCGCGGTGCGGCCGGGATATTCCAGCGGGTTGATGCCGAACAGGCCGAGCCAGAAGAAGGTTTTCGACAGGCCGTCGAAGGACACCGATGACAGGCTGAGCAGCAGGAAAGCGATGCCGCTTGCCGGCAGGGGTGCCGCGCCGAGCAGTTTTGAGCCCGGCCAGCAGAGAGCGAGCCGCCCGTGTTCATCGCGCTCGACAAGGGCGAAGCGCGCCACCATGGCGAAGAACACCGTCAGGAATTCGCCGCGCCGGCTCCAATCGCGGTAGCCGAAGGCGAGCATGGCGATGAAGGTAAGCAACCAGTAGAGGCCGGCGGCATAGGCCAGCCGCGCCGGGTCGTCGGGCGCCGGGTCGATCAGCTCGAACCAGGCGAAGGCGAAGAACAGGATAACGGCTGGCCAGCAGCCGAGCCATGAAGGCAAACGCGATTCCTGTCCCTCACCGCCACGAAGCTTGAACAGGCGGCTTACGATCCGCCACGGGCCATACCATGGGTTCAGCCACGACCAGAGATCGCCGAACAGGCCTTGCGCGATGGCAAGGCCGACCCAGAGCAGCGTCCAGATGGTTAGCGGCAGCGGATTGGAGAGCGGATCGCGGCTGCCGAACAGGCCGGCGGCGTTGAGCGTTGCGAAGCCGGCAAAGGAGATGACGCTGATGATTGTGCGAGGGGTGTCGGCGAATGGGAAGAGCGGCAGGCGGCGGCGCCAGAAGCGGTGGAGGGTTGCGGGTGGCAGCAGGGCGAGAACGAGGAAGCTTACCGCGACGGCAAGCGCGCCGCCGGCGATGTAGTAGCCGGTGGGCAGGAGGAGGACGTGACCGCGGTCGGAGGCGTGCGCGAGGGCGGGGGTGGGGAGGAGTGTGAGGGTGGGGGAGCAGGCGACATATGTCAGCCTGACGCGATCCTTCACACCCCCCTCTGGCCTGCCGGCCATCTCCCCCGCAAGGGGGGAGATTGGATGTCGCCGGGGCTTTCGCCAACTTTCAAGGGTAAAGAAAGAGGCGCGGTACTCGACGCTGCCAATCTCCCCCCTTGCGGGGGAGATGTCCGGCAGGACAGAGGGGGGTGGGCGGGAACTCACGCTATCGCGATTTCCATTTCGTCCAGCAAGGCACCCGCCGACCCTCAAACCTTGACCAGCTGCTCCACGCGGTCCTTCGCCCCAAAAATCCGGAGATAGCGCTCGATCTCCTTCTTGTCGCCCGTCGCTTTCGCCGGATTGTCCGACAGCTTCACCGCCGGCCGGCCATTGGCCTCCGTCACCTTGCAGACCAGCGATATCGCATCCAGGCTGTTGGTTTCGGTCGGCGCGCAGCCTTCGAAATCGTTGGTGAGGTTGGTGCCCCAGCCGAAGGACATGCGCACCTTGCCCTTGAAGTGCCTGTAGGTCTCCTCGATGGTTTCGACCTCGAGACCGTCGGAGAAGATCAGCAGCTTCTGCCTGGGGTCCTTGCCCTTCTCGCGCCACCAGTCGATGATTTTTTCGCCGCCTTCGATCGGCGGCGCGCTGTCGGGGCGGAAGCCGGTCCAGTCGGCGACCCAGTCCGGGGCGTCGCGCAGGAAGGATGCGGTGCCGAAAGCGTCGGGCAGCACGATCAGCAGGTTGCCGCCGTAATAGCGCTGCCAGTCCTGCAGCACCTTGTAGGGCGATTCCTTCAATTCCTTTTCCGACTTGGCAAGGGCGGCAAAAACCATCGGCAATTCATGCGCGTTGGTGCCGAGCGCTTCGAGGTCGTTGTCCATCGCCAGCAGCACGTTCGAGGTGCCGGTGAAGGCTTCGCCAATGCCTTCCTTGAGCGCCTCGACGCACCAGCGCTGCCACAGGAAGGAATGGCGGCGGCGGGTGCCGAAATCTGAGATGCGGATGCCGGGCAGCGCCTTCAAGCGTTCGGTCTTGGCCCACATCTTCCCCTTGGCGCGTGCGTAGAGCACGTCAAGCGCGAAGGGACCGAAGGCGCGCATGGCGGCGCGGGAACGAAGCTCATTGATGATCGCCAGCGCCGGGATTTCCCACAGGGTGGTGTACATCCAGGGACCGCTGAAGGAGAGCTCGTACTGACCGTCGCGCTTGGACAGCTCGTAGTCGGGCAGCCGAAAACCTTCCAGCCAGGCGAGGAATTCCGGCTCGAAGATCTGCTTGCGGCCATAGAAATTGTTACCGCCAAGCCAGATCATCTCCTTTTTGGAGAAGCGCAGCGTGCGGGCATGGTCGAGCTGGTCGCGCAATTCGCCTTCGTCGATGTCGTCGGCCAGGCGCACCGAGGTGGTGCGGTTGATCAGCGAAAAGGTGGCGTCGACCTTGGGGTACATGCCCCAGATCATCTGCAGCATCAGAAGCTTGTAGAAATCGGTGTCGAGCAGGCTGCGGACGATCGGGTCCAGCTTCCAGGTGTGGTTGTAGACGCGCCGCGCTATATCGGTTCTTGCCATGTCCTGCCGTCGCCTTCGCTACTCACGTCTTCTTACGCAATTCCGGACGGGAAACCGCCGCACAGTTTTCCTGGAATTGCCGGGCAAGAGCTTATTAGCATTGAATTTTTGAAAGCGCCTCCCGCTTTCCGGGCTGGCCCGACAAAAAGCAGCCGCTCAGGTCCAGCCTCAACTCTTGGCGCCCACCATCCGCAGCGCCGGACGCTTCCTGCGGCTGCCGATGCGGCCGGCCACCGGCGCGTCGGCCCGGCTGTCGGCCTGTTCCTTTTCGGCAAACAGCCAGTCGACGAACAATTGCACGATAGGCGCCGAACGCATCTCGTTGCGGCAGACGACGTAGAAATCATCGACCGCCGGCACCGACAGGCTGAACGGCGCCACCAGCAGGCCCCTGGCGAGCAGCATGCTGGCGGTGACGGAATCGCCGAGCGCCACGCCATGTCCGTGCACCGCGGCTTCGATCGCCGTACGGGCGTCGCCGAGATGGTGGCGGCGGCCACGTTCGAGGTCGAGCCCATCGGCGGCGGCCAGCCAGGTGTGCCATTCGCGGCCATCATCGCCATGCAGGATGACATGGCCAGCAAGATCCCGGCAGATGCGGAGCGGCCGGTTGTTGATCAGCGTCGGGCTGACCACCGGGAACAGTTCGAGGCCCGACCATTTGCGCATCCAGCAATCGGTCCAGCTGCCGTCGCCATAGAGCACGCAGACATCGACCTGTGGGGCGCGGATGTCCTTGGGGTCGTTGGACGGGATCAGCGTCAACCTGATATCAGGATATTGCGCCATGAAGCTGCCGAGCCGCGGCGTCATCCACAGAAGCAGCAGCGCCGGCACGCAGGAGACCGACAGCGTACCGGCGCTGGCTGGCCTGGTCATGCGCTGGGTGGCGGCGGCGATGCCGTCGAAGGCGGTCGAGACCGCCGGCAGCAATTCGGCGCCGTGCGGGGTGAGCTTTACCCGCTGTCCGGTGCGTTCGAACAGTTTTACGCCGAGCGATTGCTCGAGCGCCTTGATCTGGTGGCTGATCGCGCCGTGGGTGACGTTGAGCTCACTCGCCGCCTTGGTCAGCGAGGCATGCCGCGCCGTCGCCTCGAAGGCGCGCAAGGGATTCAAGGGGGGCAGACGCTTGGCCATGAGCAACCGGATACTCTGTGAGATTTTCTCACAATCAGCACCGTAACAATATCAATTGATTTTTCAATGCGGCTGCCGGACACTTTGGCAGGTCAACAGCATCAATGACGTGAAATCTACAGGCAGCCAGCGGGACAGCGACCCGGCCGGATAATGGTCAGTTTGCAGACGCTGCCGCATGCACCAGCCCGGCAGGAGGAGACCGACATGGGTTATGACAGAGGCAAGCTCGACGCGCTGCGCCGCAAATATGGCGAGAGCCATGGCGGCGAGATGTTCGACCCGAAGTTCCGCAAGGTCGCCGACAAGATCTTCTCCAAGAGCGGCACCCGACTCGCGCCCTATGCCGGCATCCCGACCTTCCTCGCCGCGCCCTATCGCGAAATCGCAGCCGACAATCCCGATTTCGGCGATTTGCAGGTGGCGATCATCGGCGTGCCGATGGATCTCGGCGTCACCAACCGGCCCGGCTCGCGCTTCGGGCCCAGGGCACTGCGCGCCATCGAGCGCATAGGCCCCTACAATCATGTGCTGGAATGCGCGCCGACGCATGAGCTGCGCGTCGCCGACATCGGCGATACGCCGTTCCGCAGCCGCTACCGGCTGGAGGTCAGCCACGAAGACATCGAGCGCCGCACCAACCAGATCGTCGATGCCGGCGTGCTGCCGCTATCGGTCGGCGGCGACCACTCGATCAGCCATCCGATCCTGAAGGCGGTCGGCAAGAAGGCGCCGGTCGGCATGATCCATATCGACGCCCATTGCGACACAAGCGGGCTGTTCGACATGACCAAGTTCCACCATGGCGGCCCGTTCCGCAACGCAGTGCTGGACGGCGTGCTCGACCCGACCCGCACCATCCAGATCGGCATCCGCGGCTCGGCGGAGTATCTGTGGGAGTTCACCTACGAATCCGGCATGACGGTCGTGCATGCCGAAGAGGTGACGGGTCTCGGCATCCCCGCCATCATCGAGAAGGCGCGCAAAATCGTCGGCGACGGCCCGACCTACATTTCCTTCGACGTCGACAGTGTCGATCCGGCCTTCGCGCCAGGCACCGGCACGCCGGAGATCGGCGGCCTGACGACGCGCGAGGTGCTCGAACTGCTGCGCGGCTTGAAAGGCCTCAACATTGTCGGCGGCGACGTCGTCGAGGTGGCGCCGCAATATGACGCGACCACCAACACCGCCCATGTCGGCGCCCAGGTCCTGTTCGAGATCCTGAGCCTGATGGTGTTCAGCCCGGCGATCACCGGCAAGGGGGCCTGACGGATTTCACATGCAAAGGCGGCCGCCGCGCTGGAGCCGGCGGCCGTTTCCAAAACAAACAAGCTTCCAGAAGGGGAATACCAATGACAATCCAAATGAAATCAACCATCGCCGCCGCGCTGATGCTCGCCGGCCTCGGCTTCGCCTCCCAGGCCAATGCCGACGCCGTCGACGACATCACCAAGGCCGGCGCCATCAATGTCGGCATCTTCTCCGACTTTCCGCCCTTCTCCTCGGCCAGCGCCGATATGAGCATCAAGGGCTATGACGTCGACGTCGCGCAGGCGATCGCCGATTCACTCAAGGTGAAGCTCAATCTGGTCAGCGTCACCGGCCAGAACCGCATCCCGTATCTCACCGACAAGCGCGTCGATATCCTGATGAGCGTCGGCTATTCCAAGGAGCGCGAGGAGGTCATCGATTTCGCCGCCGCCTATGCGCCCTATTACATCGCCGTCATCGGTCCGGCGGCGCTTTCGATCAAAGGCAAGGAAGATCTCGCCGACAAGTCGATCGCCGTCAATCGCGGCACGCTGGAGGATACGTCGCTGACCGAAGCGGCGCCGGCATCGGCCGACATCAAGCGCTTCGACAACTACAATTCCGTCATCCAGGCCTTCATCTCGGGCCAGACCCAGCTGATGGTGGTCGGCAATGATGTCGGCGCCCAGGTGCTGGCCAAGCAGGACGCGCTGAAGCCGGAGCAGAAGTTCCAGCTCTTGACCTCGCCCTCGCATATCGGCCTCAACAAGAAAGAGGACCGGCTGAAGACGGCGGTCAATGATGCGGTTGCCAAGATGCTGGCCGACGGCAAGCTCGACGAGAGCTCGAAGGCCTGGCTGAAGACGCCGCTCAATCCCGACAACCTCAAGGATTGAGTTCTCGTGGCCTTTGCCTGGCTCCCAGGTGCTGTGGGCGACATCGCGCGCGGCGCGGCCACGACGATCCTGTTGATCGTCGTGACCACGCTCGTGGGCACGCTGCTCAGCATCCTGGGCGCTGCCGGCCGGCGCAACGGCCCGGTATTCGTGAAGCGCGCCATCGCGGTCTATGTCGAGGTGATGCGCAACACGCCGTTCCTGGTGCAGCTGTTCTTCATCTTCTTCGGCCTGCCCAGCCTCGGCATAAGGCTCGACCCGATCCTGGCCGCCATGCTGGCAATGACGCTCAACATGGCGGCCTACACCATTGAAATCGTCGGCGCCGGTCTCGATGCCGTGCCCGGCGGACAGACGGAAGCAGCGCTTGCACTGGGCTTGAGACCGCGCCAGGTCTTCATCAAGATCGTGCTGCCGCAGGCGCTCAAGGTGATCTACCCGGCGCTGACCAGCCAGATCGTCATCATGATGCTGGAATCGGCCGTGGTGTCGCAGATCGCCGTGCGTGAGCTGACCTATGAGGCCGACATGCTGCAAGCCCGCACCTTCCGCTCCTTCGAAACCTATTTCGTCGTGACCCTGGTCTACCTCGTCCTGTCCATGGCCTTGCGCCGGCTGCTGGTCACAGGCGGGCGCCGCGTATTGGGGGCAGGTGTCACATGATCGAATTCACCTTCTGGGACATCGTTCGCAATCTGCTGCTCGCCGCCCGCTGGACGGTGCTGTTGTCGCTGGCGGCCTTTGTCGGCGGGGCGGTGGTAGGGCTGATCGTGCTGTTCTTCCGCATCGCCGAAAATAAATGGAGCCGGCGCATCGCTTCCGGCTACATCGCCCTGTTCCAGGGAACGCCGCTGTTGATGCAGCTGTTCCTGATGTTCTTCGGCCTGCCGATGCTCGGCCTGCGCATCGAGCCATGGACGGCAGCGGTGCTCGGCCTGACCTTCTTCGCCAGCGCCTATCTGGCCGAGATCTGGCGCAGCGGCGTCGATGCGCTGCCGCGCGGGCAGTGGGACGCTGGCGCCAGCCTTGGGCTGCACCGTCTGCAGGAGCTCAGGCTGATCATCCTGCCGCAGGCGTTCTCGATCACAAGGGCGCCGATCGTCGGCTTCCTGGTGCAGTTGATCAAATCGACGGCGCTGACCTCGATCATCGGCTTCGAGGAGCTGGTCAGAACCTCCAACGCCATCAACAACGCCACCTTCGAACCGTTCAAGGTCTACGGGCTGGTGGCGCTGATCTTCTTCGTCATGTGCTTTCCACTGACGCAATACGCCCGTACGCTCGAACAACGAGCGGCGGCCCACTGACGCCAGGCGGCGACAGTGCGTGAAGGGAACCTGCCGGAATAGAACGGCATCAACTGAGGAGAAACCAGATGAACAGACTGATCGGAAAATCCCTGACACGGCGCGGCGTGCTTGGTGCGGGCCTCGCTACAGCCGGCGTGCTCGCCATGCCGTCGATCCTGCGCGCGCAGGACAAGTCGCTGAAGGTCGGCGTCTATGGCGGCTATTTCAAGAAATCCTTTGACGAGCACGTCTTCCCAGATTTCACCAAGGCCACCGGCATTGCAGTGGAATCGGTCGCCGAGCCGACCGGCGAAGCCTGGCTGGTGCAGCTCGAACAGGCGTCCAAGGCAGGCCAGGCGCCGGCCGACCTTTCGATGATGTCGCAGACCTCGACGCTGAAGGGCCAGTCGACCGAATTATGGACGCCGCTCGATACGTCGAAGTTCAAGCACTACAACGACCTCTTGCCGCGCTTCGTCAACAAATATCCGGATGGCCGGGTCGCCGGCATCGGCGCCGTCGCCTGGTGGATCACGCTGGTCTCCAACACCGATGTCTACAAGGATGCGCCGACCTCATGGGAGACGCTGTGGGACAAGGCCAATGAGGACAAGCTTGGCCTTCTGGCACTTGCCTCGAACTCGTTCCTGCTCGAAGTGACGGCCAAGACCTTCATGGGCGGCACCAATGCGCTCGACACCGAGGACGGACTGAACAAGGCGTTCGAAAAGCTCGCCGAGCTCAAGCCGAATGTCCGGCTGTGGTATCGCGACGAGGCGCAGTTCGAGCAGGCGCTGAAGTCGGGCGAGATCCCGATGGGCCAGTATTATCACGACGTCACCGGCCTCGCGGTCGCCGACGGCTTCCATGTCCGCTCGACCTTCCCGAAGGAAGGCGGCATCCAGGACTCCGGCAATTGGGTGCTGTCGCGCGCCTCGACCAAGGTCGACGAGGCGCATGCATTCATCGACTATATGAGCCAGCCGTCGATGCAGGGCCTGATGTCGCGCAAGGTCGGCACCACGCCTACGCTGAAGAAAGAGGTGCTCGACCTCAAGCCGGAAGAGTTCGCCGCGGTGTCGTCGGATATCGATCCGATCATCCCGCGCTATGACCTCTATACGTCGAAGGCCGACTGGATCAACCAGAAGTGGACCGAGCTGATCGTCGGCTGAGCCGCCCGTTCCGCTTGAAAACTGATCGGCCGCCGGATTTCCTCCGGCGGCCATTTCCTGGAATTGCTCCAGCGCACAGCCTGAGAGGGATGAGCATGTCCGGACTAGACATCAATGCGGTCACCAAAAAATTCGGCAACTTCGCCGCCGTCGACAATGTCCAGCTCAACGTGCCGCATGGCACGTTCGTGTGTCTGCTCGGCCCATCGGGCTGCGGCAAGACCACGCTGCTGCGCATGATTGCCGGACTGGAGGAGCCGACCAGCGGCGCCATCGTGCTCGACGGCGAGGACATCACGCCTTTGCCGACGCACAAGCGCAATCTCGGCATGGTGTTCCAGTCGCTGGCCCTGTTTCCGCATCTCTCTGTTGGCGACAACATCGCCTATGCGCTGCGCATTCGCGGCGCCTCGAAGGAGGAGCAGAAGAAGCGCGTCGACGAGTTGCTGGGCCTCATCCATCTGACCGGCTTTGCCGACCGCCCGGTGGCCAAACTGTCGGGCGGTCAGCGCCAGCGCGTGGCAATTGCACGGGCCTTGGCGCTGTCGCCGAAACTGTTCCTGCTCGACGAGCCGCTGTCGGCGCTCGACGCCAAACTGCGCGAGGCCATGCAGGTGGAACTGCGCCAGTTGCAGCAGCGGTTGGGCATCACCACCATCGTCGTCACCCACGACCAGCGCGAAGCCATGACCATGGCCGACCTCGTCGTCGTCATGGGCCACGGCAGGATCCTGCAGGCGGCGCCGCCGATCGAGATCTACCGCAAGCCGGCCGACGCCTTCGTCGCCGACTTCATCGGCATCACCAATCTGCTGCCGGCCGAGATCGACAGCACCGGGCGCACCACCATTCTGGGCACAGCCATTCCAGGTCTTGCCATGCCGGCGGGTCAGACTAAAGCGTCTGTATCGGTCCGCCCCGAGGATGTGCATCTCGGCAGCCCCGGCGGCTCGGCCATCACCGGCGAGGTGAGTTTCGTGCGCGATCTCGGCGGCACCATCGAGACCTTCGTCGACGTCGGCGGCACCAGCATCATTGCGGTGACGACGCCGCGCGAGCGGCATGACGTGCCGGTCGGCGCCAAGGTCGGCGTCACACTGCCGCCGGCAAGCTGCGTGGTGCTCGGCGCATGAGACGCGAGGCGCCGAAGTCGATAGCCGACTACACGCCGCTGTTCTTTCCGGCGCTGATGCTGATCGTCTTCTTCGTCGTGCCGTTCTCGACGATGATCGCGGTGAGCTTCTTCAAGCGCAACCCGTCCGGTTTCTACACGCCGGATTTCGTGTTCGACAATTACGCCCGCTTCCTGTCGGTGTTCTTCGGCGGCGTGCTCGGCTTTTCGCTGCTGCTGGCGGTGCTGGTCGCCGTCTGCTGCGTGGCCATCGCCTTCCCCTTCACCTACCTTTTGACCCGTCGGCCGCGCCGCGTGCAGACGCTGTGGCTGGTCGGCCTCCTGTCGGTGCTGTCGCTGTCGGAAGTCATTATCGGCTTTGCCTGGTCGACGCTGTTTTCGCGCACCGCCGGCATCACCAATCTGTTCGTGGCGATCGGGCTGATGGACAAGCCGGTGGCGCTGCTGCCGACCTTTGGCGCGGTGCTGACCGGCATGGTCTACCAGGCGCTGCCCTATACGATCCTGGTGCTGTACCCCGCCCTCGTGCGCCTCGACCCGACATTGCTCGAGGCAGCGCGCACGCTCGGCGCCTCGCCGATCCGCGCCTTCTTCAACGTCGTCGCGCCGGCATTGCGCAACACCATTGTGGCGACGCTGATCATGGTCTTCGTGTTCGCCCTCGGCTCCTATCTTTTGCCGCAGATTCTGGGACGGCCGCAGCACTGGACGCTGTCGGTGCTGATCACCGACCAGGCGATCTACCAGTCCAACATGCCGTTCGCGGCCGCAATGGCGGTGTTCCTGGTGCTGATCTCGCTGGCGCTGGTCGGACTGACGCTGCTCGTCGGACGAAGGGAGAACGCCCTGTGACCGCGACCTTGCTGCGCCGTGTCTATTTCACCATCGTCGCGCTGTTCCTGGCGGCGCCGCTGATCGTCGTCGCCGGCGTGTCGGTGAATTCGCGGCAGGAGCTCAGCTTCCCGCCGGTCGGCTTCTCGCTCGCCTGGTACGCCCAGATCTTCACCGATCCGGAATGGCGTCTGGCGCTGATCCATTCTGTGACGCTGGCCGTCTGTTCGGCCGCGATTGCCGTGGCGGTGGCGCTGCCGCTGGCCTGGTTCCTGTGGCGGCGCATCGCGCCATGGGCGAACATTTTCCAGGTGCTGGGGCTTGCCCCCTTCATCCTGCCGCCGGTCATCACCGCGCTCGGCTTCCTCTCCTTCTGGGCGACGGTCGGGCTGTTCGGCCAGTTCTTCACCGCCATCATCAGCCACGCCATCTTCTTCGTGACGCTGCCGCTGGTGACCCTGTCGCTCGGCTTTGCCTCGATCGACCGCTCATTGGTCGAGGCTGCGGCGACCATGGGCGCCGATGATCGCACGGTGCTGAAGACCGTGGTGCTGCCGCTGATCCTGCCCTACCTCGTCTCGGGCTACGCCTTCGCCTTCGTCTTGTCGCTCAACGAATACATCGTCGCCTACATGACGATCGGCTTCACCACCGAGACGCTGCCGATCAAGATCTTCAACGCGCTGCGCTACGGCTACACGCCGACCATGGCTTCGGTGTCGGTGTTCTTCGTCGCGGTGGCGGCACTGGTGTTCGGCTCGATCGCGCGATTTGGCGATATACGCAGGCTGCTCGGCGCGATGTCGTCGGACGGGAGCTGAGCGAGCCACGCCAAACGAGAACGGCCGCCGAACCCGGCGGCCGTTTTGCTTTTAATGGCTGAAGACGAGCGGCGGCGCTATCCGATCCCGCCGCAGCCAGCGAGCCAGGAGCAGCACCGCCACCACGGCCAGACCCGACGCAAGGCCGATCCAGATGCCGACGCCGTGCAGGCCGAAATGGAAGGCGAGCAGCACGCCGAGCGGCAGGCCGATGCCCCAATAGCCGATGGCGGCATAGATCATCGGCACCTTGGTGTCGTGCAGGCCGCGCAGCATGCCGGCGGCAACGGCCTGCGCGCCGTCGAAGATCTGGAACAGTGCGGCAAAGGCCAGGAACGACACGGCCAGCGCGATCACCCTGGCATTGGCCGGATCGGTCATGTCGATGAAGGCGCTGATCAACAGATGCGGCCACAGCACCATCACCAGCGCCATCAGCGCCATGGACGAGACGCCGATGACGAAGGCGGTCCAGCCGGCGCGCGAAACGCCTGCCGAATTGCCGGCGCCATGGGCCAGCCCGACGCGCACGGTGACGGCCTGGTTGAGGCCGAGCGGCGCCATGAAGGAGATCGAGGCGATCTGGATGGCGATAGCGTGCGCGGCAAGCGAATCCGCATCGATCAGGCCCATCAGCAGGGCTGCCGCGTTGAAGATCGTCACCTCGAAGGCGAGGATGCCGGCGATCGGCATGCCGAGCCGCAGCAGACCCTTGAAACGCGGCCAGTCGGAGCGCCAGAAGCGGCCGAACAGGCGGTAGCGGCGGAATTTCTTCTCCAGCATCACCACGGCTGCCAGGCCGCAGAACATCAGCGTGCTCGACAGCGTGGTCGCCAGCCCCGAACCGGCAATGCCCATTGAGGTGACGCCGAGATTGCCAAACATGAACACCCAGTTGAAGAAGGCGTTGCAGGCGACGGCGACGAAGACGATGATCAGCGCCCAGCCCGGCCGCTCCAGTGCCGAGATGAACGAGCGCAGCACGATATAGCCGTAGAAAGGCAGCACCGCCCATTCCAGCCAGCGCAGATAGATGCCGGCCTGATGCGCCAATGCCGGCTCCTGGCCCATGGCCAGCAGAATGGCCTCGCCATGCCACAGCACGATCCAGATCGGGATCGAGATCAGGATCGCCAGCCACAGGCCCTGGCGCACGGTGCGACGCAGATCGCGCACCGAATAGCGGCGGCGGCCAAGCTCGGTGGCGATCATCGGCGAGGTCGCCAGCATCAGGCCGAGGCCGAAGATCAGCGGCATGAAATAGAGATTGGCGCCAAGCGCGCCGCTGGCCAGCGTGTCCGCGCCCAGACGCCCCATCATCATGACGTCGGTGGCGGTCATCGCGGTCTGGCCGAGATTGGTCAGCACCATCGGCCAGGCCAGCGCCAGCGTCGCCCTGATTTCCTGACGCCAAAGATTTTCCGGCGCACGAGCGCCGGCTTCGATCGCAGACATTGTCCTGCTCTTTCCGATTGCGGCGCGTCGGCAACGAGGCCGGAAGCCGCACTTCCAAACGGCAAAACCTTCGGTTTCGCAGCGTTTGCGTCGTTCTATTGGACGAAATGCGGCATGAAGGCAAGGGAGGACGGGCAGCCGGCGATTGAGCCAGAGGCGGGAACCCTCCTATCCGGCTGCCCTTGGATCAACCGATGCTTTCGCCGCCGTCGATCACCAGCGCCTGGCCGGTCATGAAGGATGAGCGGTCGGAGACGAGGAACAGGATCGCTTCGGCGATCTCTTCGGCGCTCGCCCAGCGCCCCATCGGGATCCTGGTGCGGACATAGGTCTCGATCGCCTCGCGCCCGCCCATCTGGGCGATGAACGGCTCGTTGAAAGGCGTGTCGACCCAGCCCGGGCAGAGCGCGTTGACGCGCACATTGTGCCGGGCATAGTCGAGCGACATCTGCCTGGTCATCGCCACCACCGCATGTTTCGACGTCGCGTAGGCGATCATCTCGCGGTCGTAGAACACGCCGGAGTTCGAGGCCGTGTTGAGGATGACGCCGCCGCCTTGCGCGACCATCGCCGGCATGGCCAGCCGCGCGGCCAGGAACTGCGCCCGTACATTGATGCGCCAAGACGCATCCATGCCATCGACCTCGACCTCGGTCAGCGTGCCGCCGACCTGGATGCCGGCGTGATTGTGCAGGATGTCGATGCGGCCATACTTGCCGAGCGTGCCGGTGATGAGCTGGCCGACCGCCGCGTCGTCAGAGACGTCGGTGACAATCGCCTCGGCCTGCCCGCCCACTGCCCGGATGTCCGCCGCTGTCGTCTCGCCGCTGGTCTTATCCCGGTCGGCGATGACCACCACAGCGCCTTCCCTGGCCATGATCATGGCGCCGGCGCGGCCGATGCCGGAACCGGCGCCCGTCACCACGGCGATGCGGTCTCTAAGGATCATGAATTTGTCTTTCAGCTGGATGGCTTGTTCAGTTTGACGGCTGGCGCTGGCGCAGCTGCCATTGGGCAAGCACCACCAGAAGAACCGAGGCGACGAGCACGATGGTGGCGATGGCGTTGATTTCCGGCGTCACGCCGCGCCGGATCGAGGCGAAGACATAGATCGGCAGCGTCGTCTGCGCGCCGGCGACGAAGAAGGCGACGATGAAATCGTCGAAGGAGAAGGTGAAGGCGAGCAGGAAGCCGGCGATCACCGCCGGCATGATCTGCGGCAGCACGATCGAGCGAAACGTCGTCAGCGGCGTGGCGTAGAGATCGCTCGAGGCCTCGACCAGGTTGCGGTCGAGGCTGGCGAGACGCGTGCCGACGATTATCGTCACCAACGCCATCGAAAACAGGCCGTGGGCGGCGATGATCGATCCATAGCCGAGCGACAGGCGCGGCGGCTGGTCGTTTGGCCAGATCGAGGCGAGGAACGGGTTGAGCACGCCAAACAACTGGACCAGCGCGACGAGCGTCGAGATGCCGATGACGACGCCGGGAACGACGATCGCGGCACCCATCAGCGCGTCGAAGACGGCGCGGGTTCTGAGCCCGACCCGCGCCAGGCCGAGTGCGGCTGCCGTGCCGCACACCGCCGCCAGAAGCGCGCTGGTGGTGGCGATGAACAAGCTGTTCTTCAATGCCTCGACCAGGAACGGGTTCGACAGCGCCGTGCCGTACCACTGCACCGAAAAGCCGGTGAACTCGCTGGCATGGCGGCCGGCGTTGAAGGAAAACAGCACGACCAACGCAATCGGCAGATAGAGGAAGGCGAAGACGGCTGTGACGAAGGCGCGCATCAGATCAGATCCACCCTGCGGGCGCCCGACACCCGTGTCGAAATGCGGTTTGCCGCGATCAGCACCACCACCGAAACCGCCACCAGCGTGATGGCGATGGCCGATCCGAACGGCCAGTTGCGCGACTGCAGGAACAGGTCGACCAGCGCATTGCCGATGAAGAACACCTTGCCGCCGCCAAGCAGCGTCGGGATCAGGTATTCTCCGAGCAGCAGGATCATGACCAGCGAGAAGCCGGTCATCACGCCCGGCAGCGACAGCTTCAGCGTCACTCCCAGAAAGGTTGAGAGCGGGGTCGCGCCGAGATCGGCGGAGGCTTCCAGCAGCCTTCGGTCGAGCCGCTCGAGACTGACATAGATCGGCAGGATCATGAGGGGCAAATAGCCATAGACGATACCGAGCAGCACGGCGCCCGGCGTGTTGATCAACCTGACATCCTCGATGCCGACAAAGGCCAGCAGTGCGGGAATGCCGCGTCCGCCCAGAATGTACATCCAGGCATAGGTGCGCATCAAAAGGCTGGTCCAAAAGGGAATGACGACGAGCGCAAGCAGGATCAGTCGCCAGCGTTGCGGCGCCTTCAGGGCGAGATAGTAGGCAACCGGGTAGGCGACGAGCAGGCAGGCAAGCGCGCCCACCGGCGCCAGCATCATCGTGTTCCAGAAGGCGGTCGCCCTTGCCGGGAGATTGGCGTATTGCGCCAGCGTGAAGGCGGCCTGATAGCCGCCCTCCGGCGCCCGCTCGCCGACGCTGAACACGGCAATGGCGATGAACGGCAACACCAAAAACACCACCAGCCACGCTGTAGCCGGAGCGAGCAGCAGCGCTGTCAGGATGTTATACCGAAATCTGTTGCCGTGCATGGAAACCGCCCCGATGCCGGCGGACATAGGCCCGCCGGTTTTCCGTTTGCGTCAGGCCAGCCTCAAGCCGACTTGAAACGCGCCATCAGTTCGGCGCGGCCGGGGTCGGTCAGCGTCGCCGCCGCACCAAACTCCAGCGGTGTCAACAGGTCGGCCGCCGGGTAAAGGATCGGATTGTCGAGCACTTCCTTGGGCAGCAGTTTGTTGACCCGCGCGTCGGTCGAGGGCGCGCCATTGGCGAGATGCTCCTTCACAGCAACCTCCGGGGTCATCAGATAATTGAGCAAGGCATAGCCGGCCGGCTTGTTCGGCGCGTCCTTCGGGATGGCGTAGAAATCGGTCCAGATTTCGCCGCCCTCCTTGCCCAAGACATAGGCGATCTCTGGAATATCGCGATGCAACTGCGCGCCGTCATTCGTCCAGCACATGGTCATCCAGGCGTCGCCCGCCCGCATTCCCGGCTGGTAGTCGGACGAGACCGCGAACAGATGCGGCTTGACCTTGAGCAGCAGCTCCTCGGCCTTGGCGAGCTCGTCCTGCTTCAGCGAGTTGAAGGAATAGCCGTAATATTTCAGCGCGTTGCCGATGGTGGTCAGCTGGTAGTCGTGCACCATGGTGCGGCCATCGCCCTCGGCCATGGCGACGTCCCAGAATTCCTTCCAGCTGGTCATCGGCTTGGCCAGCTTCTTGGTGTTGACGGCAAAGCCCGTGGTGCCCCAGTTCTTCGGCACCGCGTAGGTCGTGCCGTCGATCGTGCCTTCCGAGGTGAAGCGCGGGTCCTCCTGGGAGCTGTCGAAATTCGGCAGCTTGGCCATGTCGAGCGGATCGATGATGCCGAGTTTCTTGTAGGTCGAGATCGTGTAGTTGGTCGGCACGAACAGGCTCCAGCCCGAGGCGCCGGCCTGCAGCTTGGCAAGCATCTCCTCATTGGAGCCGAAGACGTTGACCTCGATGGCGACGCCGGTGTCCTTCTTGAAATTCTCGAAGGTCTGCGGGTCGTGGTAGTTCGGCCAGGTGGCGATCGATATGCGGTCGCCAAGGTTTTCGGCAGCGAAGGCCGGTGTCGGCATGATGCCGAGCTCGCGCGCCATCACCGCGGTTGCGATGCCAAGGCCGGTGAGGCCGAGGAAGTCGCGGCGGCCGATCGAGCCGCGCTTCAGGCGCATCAGCTGGTCGACGAAGTTCTCAGGGCTAATCGGCAGTCCGTCACGATATGATTTCGACATTTTTTGCTACCCTCTGGTTGGTCCCGTTGTTCTTGGTCTCCGGAAACGCCAGCGGCGTCCCGGAGGCAAAGCCGATGGCGACGGGTTCACCCGGCTTGAAGAGGTTGCCATGGCCGATCACATGGTCGGCCTTGGCCAGCAGCGTTCCGATGCCCTGCACCTCGATGGCGTATTCCGCCGTCGAGCCCAAGAAGATCCGGTTGCGCACGATGCCCTTGAAAGGGCTGCCTTTGGTGGCGCCGAGGCTTAGCGATTCAGGACGCAGGCTAACAGAAACGGTCTCGCCCTGCTGCAAGGCGGTTCGTTTGCGCGCGGCAATGACGGTTCCGTCCGCCAGCGCCACATTGACAAGATCGCCTGTATGCCCGGCAACCTTGCCGCTCAACAGATTGGTCTTGCCGACGAAGTCGGCGACGAACAGGTCGGCCGGCTCGTCATAGATCTCGCTTGGTTGCCCGAGCTGTACGATGCGGCCGCCGTTCATGACGCAGGCGAAGTCGCTCATCGACAGCGCCTCCTCCTGGTCGTGGGTGACCAGCACGAAGGTGATGCCGATCTCGCGCTGCAGGTTCTGCAGCTCGATCTGCATGTCGGTGCGCAGCTTTTTGTCGAGCGCTGCCAGCGGCTCGTCGAGCAAAAGCACAGCCGGCTTGTTGACCAGTGCGCGCGCCAGCGCGACGCGCTGCTGCTGGCCGCCGGAGAGTTCGTGGATCTTGCGGCGGCCATAGCCGGCGAGCCGCACCATTTCGAGCGCCTCGCCGGCGCGCCGGCCGATTTCCTGCGACGACAGGCGCGGCCGTGCCTGGCGCAACCCGTAGGACACATTGGCTTCGACATCGAGATGCGGAAACAGCGCGTATTGCTGGAACACCATGTTGACCGGCCGACGATAGGGCGGCGTTCCGGCCATGTCCCGGCCACGGATAAACACCTGGCCTTCGCTCGGCTGCTCGAAGCCGCCGATCATGCGCAGGCATGTGGTCTTGCCGCAGCCGGACGGTCCGAGAAGGGCGACAAAGGCGGAGGGCGGCACAGCCAGATCGATGCCGCTGACTGCGGTCACAGCGCCATAGCGCTTGGTGACGCCGCGAAACTCGATGTCGGGCACTGCGGTCAAAGTGCTGGCTCCAGCAACAGGGCTATTCCAGGACGCTACCAGAGCCAATGGCGTCTAGTATATACCTCGCTGGTGGTATATCTGATCTATTTTCTCGTTTAAGGGGGTATAGATTGAGTGCGTCCCGCAGCGACGAATACAGCCGGCTCGCAGCCCTTGTCGCGGCGACACGGGAGACGAGCGGCGACCTGTTCGGCAAGGCAATGGTCGCCTGGTTGAGCCAGCATGTCGGCTTCGACCACTGCGTGATCTTCGGTTACCGCGGCGCCTCGCGACCGCCGCTGCTGTTCGAAACCTTCTCGCCGGCCGAGAGCCATGTCTTCGTCACGCTCTATCAGGAAGGACCTTATCTGCTCGACCCATTTCATCACGCGGCGGTGGAGCGCAAGGAGGGGTTCTGGCGCATGCGCGAACTGGCGCCCGACCGCTTCTATGCCAGCGAGTATTTTCGCACCTACTATAGCCAGACAAGGCTGGCCGAGGAGGTCGGCTTCTTCGTGCCGCTGCCCGGCAAAGATGCGCTGGTGCTGTCGCTGATGCGATTGCACGCCTCGGGTCCCTTCGGCACCGCCGATGCCAGGCTGCTGCGCGACATGGCGCCGGCGGTCATCAACTTCGCCCGGTTGCGCTGGCCCGCACTTTCGGCCGAGGAGCAGGACGAAGCGGAGCAGGGCGAGACGATCGCCGCAGTCAACGAGTTCGACCGCGCACACATTTGGGAAAGCCTGTCGCTGACCCCGCGCGAAAAGCATGTCGTCGATCTGGTGCTGCAGGGGCATTCCACCGAGTCGGTCGCAAGAGCCATGCGCATCGTGCCGGGAACGGTGAAGGTTCACCGCCGCAACATCCACCGCAAACTCGGCATCAAATCCCAGGCCGGGCTGTTCGCCCGCTTCATCGAGATCATCGAGAGCCGGCGTTGAAATCGCTGAGGCAGACATCGTTCACTTGCGGGCGACAGACTGCTACGGATTACCCGAAACCAGTCGCTTCCTCATACGCCCCGAGAGCAGACGATGGCATTCAGGCGCAGAAAGAACACGGCCGCGATCCCTCGCACGGTGCCGGCTTTCGAGCACATCGTCACCGAGGCGAGCGACAGTTTCCTGTGGCGGCTCGACGACTATCCCTGGGAGCGCAATGTCTGGAATTTTCATCCGGAATACGAGATCCATCTCCTGAGGAAGTCTTCCGGGGTCGCGCTGGTCGGCGATCACATCGGCGCATTCGGGCCGGGCTACCTGAGCATCGTCGGCGGCGGGCTGCCGCATGACTGGGTGACATCGGTGCAACCCGGCGAGCTGATCGAAGGACGCGACATCGTGCTGCAATTCGATCCGCAGCGGCTGCGCGGCTCGGCGGGACTGCTGCCGGAGCTGCGCGAACTAGAACCGTTCCTGGAGCGATCGCTGCGCGGCATCGTCTTCCATGGCCGCGCCGCGCTCGACGGCGCTGCGCTGATGGAACGGATGGGCACCGTGCACGGGCTCGCCCGGTTTTGCCTCTTCCTCGAACTGGCCGATCTGCTGGCCAGGACAGACGAATACGAGCTTTTGTCCTCGCCGGATTTCTCACCCGCGCTCGACGCAACCTCGCTGGACATCATCCAGCGCACGCTGACCTATCTCTTCCAGCACTTCGCCGAGGACCTGAAGCTGCCGGAGGCGGCGGAGCTGGCGGGGATGAGCGAAAGCACGTTTTCGCGCTTCTTCCAGAAAAACACCGGCAACAGTTTCAGCGACCACATCGCCAAGCTCCGGCTCTGGCAAGCCTGCAAGCTGCTGGCGGACACCGATATTCCGATCACCGACGTCTGCTTCCAGGTCGGCTACATGAACATCTCCAACTTCAACCGCGCCTTCCTGCGCAAGCACCGGATGACGCCGTCATCCTACCGCAAGCTGTCGAAGCAGCGGATGACGATGCGCGCCTGAAAACCGGCCTTCCTCACTCCATCGGTACTCATGTGACAGAGGCTGTGCAGGCGGGCCGGATTTTGCAGCGCACAA
Organism: Mesorhizobium sp. M0052; assembly: GCF_040323255.1. NCBI lineage: Bacteria > Pseudomonadati > Pseudomonadota > Alphaproteobacteria > Hyphomicrobiales > Phyllobacteriaceae > Mesorhizobium > Mesorhizobium sp. M0052. The sequence goes on from NZ_JAMYUS010000020.1 coordinate 99,855, forward strand.
TGCATAAAAGTACAGGTCTGCTGCAACGGGGCTTCTAGCGCGGCCTTTAGCAACTCCTCATTTTGGCGATGGGTGGCTTGTCGCTCGGGCGATGGCGAGGATCGCGCAACCGAAGACTTCCGCTTCCTGCGACTGTTCCTGGAGGAGAAAATCAATGAAACCAATTCGGCTCGCTGCGAGCATAAGCGCAGCTTTCATGCTTACCACGACCCTCTCGACCATGGCGCTGGCGGCGCCGGTCTGCTCGGCGCCGGTTAAGGTGCTGGCGCAACCGCGTGACGGGCTGACGCTGCTGGAAGCGTCCAAGGACGAGTTCCAGAAACTGGCCGGCGCCAGCTTCCAGATCGACTATCTCAACGAGAACGACCGCCGGGCAAAGTCGCGCGCCGATGCGTCCACGGTCGGCAACTACAACGTCTACTATGTCGACGAAGCCAATGTCGCGCTGTTCGCCTCGTCGAAATGGATCGTGCCGCTCACCGACTATTACCCGGCTGACTACGACTACGCCGATTTCGACCCGGGCCGGCAGAAGGTCGCCACCTATGACGGCAAGGTGTGGTTCGCGCCGCTGACCGGCGGCGGCGACCTGATGGTCTACCGCAAGGACATTCTGGAAGCCGCCGGCATCCAGCCGCCGAAGACGCTGGACGAGTTGATCGCCGACGTGCCGAAGCTGACCGATCCCGACAAGGGCATGTACGGCATCGCGCTGCGCGGCGCGCGTGGCTCGGGCGCCAATGTCTGGCGCTGGATGCCGTTCTTCAAGGCCTATGGCGGAAAATGGTTCGACGGTGACAAGCCGGCTTTCAACTCCGAGGCCGCGGTCAAAGCGACCGAGACCTATCTTAAACTGTTCAAGGATTCAGCGCCCGGCACGCAGACCGGCAGCTGGGATGAATCGACCGGCGCCTTCCTGTCGGGCCAGGTTGCCATCTTGGTCGAATCGACGCCGCTGTCGGGCATGGCGGTCGACCCGAAGACCTCGCAAGTGGTCGGCAAGATCGGCTTCCTGCCGCCGCCCTCGCCACTGACCGGCGGCGGCTACGGCCACGGCCTCGCCATCGCCGCCAAGGCCAATGCCGATGACGCCGCGAAGCAATGCGCCGGCCTGTTCATCGCCTGGGCGACGTCGAAGGAGAACGAGAAGCGCCGGCTCGACGCGCACCAGTTCGGCGAGCTCAACCGCACCAGCGTGCTGTCCAGCAAGGAGTTCGCCGACATCTATGGCGCCGATCTCGGCCAGGCGCTTGCCGATACCGGCAAGGTGACGGCGGTGAACTTCTGGCAGGATCCGCGCTGGCCGGATCTCGGCGACCGCTGGGGCATCATCCTGGAAGAGCTGGTCACCGGCACGCGCACCGACGTCAAGGGCGGCCTCGACGAACTCGAGGCCTACGCCAACGAGCTGGTGAAGAAGAAGTAATCCTCCCGCCCGCGGCGCGCGGTCCACGGCATTCGACCGGATGCCGGGACCTGTGCGCCGCGGGTTCTCCCCAAAAAGGCACAGCCCGAGGATAGGCAATGCGCCGACGCTCTTCCCTGCCCGTGACGTTTCTGGTTCCGACGCTCGCCATTCTTCTGGTGCTGTCGATGGTGCCGACGCTGTACGCCATCGTCATTGCGCTGCAGAACCGCGAGCTGAGCTCGTCGGACTATTCCTGGGTCTGGCTGTCGAACTTCATCGACCTGTTCGCCGACCGGCGTTTCCTCAACGCGGTCTGGGTTTCGGTGAAGTGGGAAATCGTCACCGTGGTGGCGACGATGATGGTGGCGATCGGGCTCGGCGTGCTGATGTTCGAAGTAGCGTCGCCGCGGCTGCGCAACATCTACTGCCTGCTGTTCATCATCCCGGTGCTGTTGCCGCGTGTCTCGGCGGCCTTCGTGTGGAAGTTTGCCTATCATCCGCTCTACGGCATCGCCACCTATCCCTACAGGCTGATCACCGGCGGGCTGATCTTCGACCCGCTGTCGAAGCCGTCGACGGCCCTGTTTGCCGTCGCCTCGGTCGATGTCTGGCAGTGGGGACTGTTCTTCGCGGTCATCGTGCTGAAGCTTCTGGAGACCTTGCCGCCGCAGCCGATCGAAGCGGCGCGGCTCGACCACGCCAAACGCTGGCAGATCCATGCCTATGTGACCTTGCCTATGCTGAAGGCGCCGCTGATCAGCCTGATGTTCGTCAAGATGATCGAATCGCTGCGCTCCTTCGACCTGATTTATGTGATGACGCGCGGCGGGCCGGGCGTGGCGACCGAGACGCTCGACATGTACGCCTTCTCGCAAGGCTTCATCGAATCCGGCAAGGTGTCCTATGCCTCGGCCATGGCGGTGCTGATGATGATCGCGACTGTCATCACCTTCACCATGCTGTGGAAGCGGGTGCAGGCATGAGGCCGTATCGCATGAGACCGGGCCGCCTCATCGGCAAGATCATCCTGGCCTTCGCCGGCTTCATGGCGGTGTTTCCGCTCGCCTGGACGGCGGTCAATTCGCTGAAGAACAATGTCGACATCATCACCCGCGTGCCGCGCCTGGTGTTTACCCCGACCTTCGACAATATCAGCTACATCATCGGCCGCGACAGCGTCATGACCGGTCTCTATAACTCGGTCATTTCCTGCGGCGTCGCCGTGCTGATCGGCGTCATGCTCGGCCTTCCGGCAGCCTATGCGGTGGCGCGCTATCCCAATCGCTTCGCTGGCGACATCCAGTTCTTCGTGTTGTCGCTGCGCTTCCTGCCCCCGGTGGCAGTCGCCATTCCGCTGATGGTGATCTGGCTGCAGATCGGGCTCTACGACACCTTGCCGGCGCTGATCGTCACCTATTCGCTGCTCACCATCTCGGTGATCATGTGGCTCGCCATTCCCGCCTTCCAGGCCGTGCCGAAGGAAATCGAGGAAGCCGCTTTCGTCGACGGCTACGGCGCTTACTCGGTGTTCTGGCGCATTGCGCTGCCGGTAGCGGCGCGCTCGCTGATCGGCGCCGTCGCCTTCAGCTTCGTGCTGGTGTGGAACGAATTCCTGATCGCGCTGATGCTGTCCAGTTCCAACGCCAAGACATTGCCGATCGTCGCTTCCGAACTTTCACAGCAAGGCATGAACGTGCCGTGGGGAATCCTCAACGCCTCGGTCGTGCTGTTGTCGCTACCGCCGCTGCTGTTCCTCGGCGTGCTCAGCGGCTTCCTGAATTCCGTTTTCCGGCAAAAAAGACTTGATGCGAGGACTTACCTATGCGGGCACTGGTGCTTGAGAAAAAAGGCGAACTGTCGCTGCGCGAGATCGCGCTGCCGCTCGACGTCGGACCGGGCGATGTCAAGATCGCCATCCACACGGTCGGCGTCTGCGGCAGCGACGTGCACTATTACACCCATGGCGCGATCGGCAGCTATGTCGTGCGGGCCCCGATGGTGCTCGGCCACGAAGCCGCGGGAACGATCGTCGAGATCGGCGCCAATGTCGGCACGCTGAAGGTCGGCGACCGCGTCTGCATGGAGCCGGGCGTGCCGAACCTGTCGTCGCGCGCGACCAGGCTCGGCATCTACAATGTCGACCCTGACGTCTCCTTCTGGGCGACGCCGCCTGTGCATGGCGTGCTGGCGCCCTATGCCGTGCACCCGGCCGCCTTCACCTACAGACTGCCGGACAATGTCACCTTCGCCGAAGGCGCGATGGTCGAACCCTTTGCCATCGGCATGCAGGCGGCGAGCCGCGCCCGCATCGTGCCTGGCGACGTCGCCGTGGTCGTCGGCTGCGGCCCGATCGGCATCATGATCGCGCTGGCGGCGCTGGCCGGCGGCTGCTCGAAGGTGCTGATCTCCGATTTTTCCGCACCCAAGCTCAAGATTGCCGCGCAATATCCCGGCATCGTGCCGGTCAATATAGGTGAGCAATCGCTGGTCGACGCAGTCTCCGCCGCGACCGACAATTGGGGCGCGGATATCGTGTTCGAGGCGAGCGGCAGCCCGAAGGCATTCGCCGACCTGTTCGATGTCGTGCGGCCGGGCGGCGCGGTGGTGCTGGTCGGACTGCCGGTCGAACCGGTCAGCCTCAACGTTCCGGCGGCGATCTCCAAGGAAGTGCGCATCGAGACGGTGTTCCGTTACGCCAACATCTTCGACCGCGCGCTGCAGCTGATCGCCTCGGGGAAGGTCGACCTCAAGCCGCTGATCACCGGCACTTATGATTTCTCGGACAGCATCGAGGCCTTCGAGCGGGCGGCGCAAGGCAAGCCGCAAGACGTCAAGCTGCAAATCCTTCTTACCGGCGAGAAGGGCTGACCATGTCCGCGATCGTTTGCTCCCATGTCGACAAGGCTTACGGCGCCACCACCGTCATCCGCGACCTCAATCTCTCGATCGAGGAGCACGAATTCGTCGTATTCCTCGCCCGTCCGGCTGCGGCAAGTCGACCTTGCTCAGGATGCTGGCCGGACTGGAAGATATCAGCGGCGGGGAAGTGTCGATCGGCGGCAAAGTGGTCAACGATCTCGAGCCCGGCGAGCGCGGCATTGCCATGGTTTTCCAGAACTATGCGCTCTACCCGCATATGACGATCTTCGACAACATCGCCTTTGGGCTCAAGCGACAGAAAGTGCCCCCGGCCGAGATCCGGAAGCGGGTCGAGGCGGTGGCAAAGACGCTCGGCCTCGAACCTTACCTCGCCCGCAAGCCGACCGAACTTTCCGGCGGCCAGCAGCAGCGCGTGGCGATTGCGCGCGCCATGATCAAGACGCCGAAAGTGTTCCTGTTCGACGAGCCGCTGTCCAATCTCGATGCCAAGCTGCGCAACCACATGCGGGTCGAGATCGCCCGGCTGCATCAGTCGCTGAAGACCACCACCGTCTATGTCACCCACGATCAGTTGGAAGCGATGACGCTGGCCGACCGGATCGTGCTGCTCAGGGATGGCGTTATCGAACAGATCGGCTCGCCTGCGGAGATCTATCGCCAGCCGGGCAATCTGTTCGTCGCCGCCTTCATCGGTACGCCGAACATGAATTTCATCGACGTGGCCGTCGGGCGGAAGGACGAACGCTGGACGCTGACAGGCGGCGGCTCGACCTTCTCCATAGAAGGCTCGGGCTTCGATCTGCGCGGCGTCCAGCGCGCCGTGCTTGGAATCCGACCGCCGGACCTGAAGACCGCCGGCGCTCAGAGCATCAATCTTCTGCAAGGCACCGCCGACCTCATCGAGTTCCATGGCAATGACGCGCTGGTGACGTTCGCCTGCGGCGGCAAGGAGGTCGGCGCGTTGATATCGGCCCGCGAATGCCCGGCGTTGCGCGCGCCTGTGCGCTATACGTTCGAGGAGGAGAGCGTGCATCTGTTCGACGCGGCGACCGGCGCATCCTTGCGCCGGCGAGAGGAGGCCTAGATTTGGTACGCAATTCCGGACGGAAAACCGTTTCACACTTTTCCTGGAATTCCTCTAGCTGATGGCGTCGAGCTCCTGCCGCTGGCGGTGCATTTCGAGGAAAATCTTGTAGTCGCGGTCGAAGCGGCCTGAAGCGGCCGGGTTCGAGGTGCGCGCCCTGCCGCCTTGCTGCATGGCGACGCAAGCGGCATTCAGGTCCGGGAACAGACCGGCCGCGGTGGCGGCGACCATGCCGGTGCCGAGCAGAACGGCTTCGTCGGCCAGCGGCTCGATCACCGCGCAGCCGGTCGCGTCGGCATAAAGCTCCATCAGCAACGGGTTCTTGGTGTGGCCGCCGGTGACGTGCAGCGTGTCGATGAGATAGCCGTTCTCGTTCAGCGCCTCCAGCACATGGCGCACGCCGAGCGCGATGCCGACGGCCGTGCGCCAATAGAGCTTGCACAGGCTGTCGAAGGAGGAATCCAGCGTCAGCCCGCTGACCACGCCGACGGCATGCGGGTCGGCAAGCGGCGAGCGGTTGCCGTGAAAATCCGGCAGCACATGCAGCCTCGCCGCCAGCTTGTCGCCTTCGGTGCTGCGCAGTTCAGCGACGCGCCTGGCGATCTTGGCATGCATGGCCGCATCCGGCTCGCCGCCGGCGCCATGCCAGCGGATGATGTGGTCGAGCAAAGCCCCGGTAGCCGACTGGCCGCCTTCCGACAGCCAGAGCTTTGGCAGTGCGGCGCCATAGTATGGACCCCAGACGCCGGCGAAAGGCTGCGGGTCGGGCGACATCGCCATGACGCAGGACGAGGTGCCGGCGATCAATGCCAGATGGCGGCCGATATTCTGCTCGTCGCCAGCAAAGCCGCCGAGCACGCCAAGCGCGCCGGCATAGGCATCGATGACGCCGGCGCCGACCCGACAGTTTTCGCTCAAGCCCAACTCCGCCGCCGCTTCAGGGGTGAGCGTGCCGATGTCTTCGCCGACAGCACTTGCCTTCTCCGGCAGGCTGCCGTGTTCGAACAGATCGCCAAGCCCGACCCTGTCGAAGAAGTCACGGCGCCAGCCGGTTTCCTCATGCGCCAGATAGGTCCATTTGGCGGTCAGCGTGCATTGCGAGCGCGCCAGCGACCCGGTCGCCTTCCAGGTCAGGAAATCGGTGAGGTCGAACAGGTAGCCGGCTTCATGCCAAGTTCCCGGCAGATTGCGCTTCAGCCACATCAGCTTCGGCGTCGCCATTTCCGGCGACATGACGCCACCGATATAGTCGAGTACGGCGTGGCCGCTATCGGTGCATTCATCTGCCTCGGCGATGGCGCGATGGTCGAGCCAGACGATGGTGTCCCAGCGCCGTTCGCCCGTCACCGAGACGCTGAGCTGGCCGGCATTCCTGTCCAGCACCACCAGCGAGCAGGTGGCGTCGAACGACATGCCGACAATATCGTCGGCTGACACACCGGCCTTTTCGCGCGCGGCACGCACCGCGATGCAGACCGCCGACCAGATATCCTGCGAATTGTGCTCGGCGTGATCGGCCTTCGGCTGGTTCATGACGATCGGATGCTCGGCGCGGCCGAGCAAGGTGCCTGACGTATCGAGAATGCCCGCGCGGGCGCTCCCGGTGCCGACATCGACCGCGCAAACGAAGCTTTTCGTCAAGATGCTTTTACTCTCGCTCCCTAGAGCCGGATGATTTCAGGTCTGTTCGACCTGAAATCTGAATCCGTCTCTAAATCAAAGAAGTAGAGCATGATGTCGTCCGAAAACCGCTTCACACTTTTTGGCATCATGCTCTAGCCTGCAATCAGATCGGGCAATTGCAGCATGTCCGCGAATATAAAGTCCGGTTCACTCGACGCAAGCCGCGCTTTCAAGGCCGGGTTGCCGGCGTGCGAACCGCCGGTGAAAGCAAAGACGCGCATGCCGGCCGCACGCGCCGCCGCGATGCCGGCAGGGCTGTCCTCGATTACGATGCAATTACCGGGATGCGCGCCCATTGCGGCGGCGGCATGGAGAAAAAGATCCGGCGCCGGCTTGCCGCGCGGGACCATGGCGGCGCTGAACAGATGGGGCTCGAGCAGGCCGAGCAGGCCGGTAACGTCGAGCGCATAGCGAATGCGGTCGAGCGTGCCGGAAGAGGCGACGCAGCAGGGAATGCCCAGCCTCGGCAGGATGTCGCTGATGCCGGGAATCGGCTTCAGCTCCTCGCGGAATTTGCGCATCAGTTCGACGCGCATGTCGGTCAGATGCACGTCGGTGATGTCGATGGTGAAATCGCGAAGAAGTATCTCGCGCACGCTCTTCATGCTCTTGCCTAAGAAATGCTCGTAGGCGGTATCTTCGCTGACCGAGCCCCCGGCGGCAGAGATCATGCCGAGCAGAGCCGAAACCGACAGCGCCTCGCTGTCGACCAGCACGCCGTCACAGTCGAAGATGACCAGTTCGGGCGTCATTGCGGCTGGCGTCAGAGCTTGCCGGAGATGTAGCGCGTCAGCGTCGCGCGCGTGCCATTCGCCCACAAGACGTTGAGCGCATGGGCAAAGGCCTCGGCGAACGGCGCCGAGCGGCCGACCCCGCCATAGATATCCTCCATCGCAAGCCAGGCGCCGGGCTTGTCCTTCGCCGCCTTGGCGCTTGCCTGCAGCCGGCCCCAGCTCGGGTCGTTGGCCTCGATGACCGCGCCGCTGTCGGTGGTGCCGAAGCAATAGCGGCACCACAGCGCCGACTCGAGCGCCAGACCCGCGACGCTCTTCCCGGCTTTCAGCCGGTCGGCGATGGTCGGGATGATGAATTTCGGCTGCCGGTTGGAACCGTCGAGGCAAAGCCGGCGGATGGTGTCGCCGATCTTGGGGTTGGAAAAGCGGTGCTCGATGAGCTGGTAATAATCCTCCAGCACGGTGTCCGGCACCGGCGGCACGGTCGGGATGATCTCGTCATGCTCGAGCTTGGCGAGGAAGCCGCGCACCAGCGGCTCCTGCATCGCCTCATGGACGAAATGGATGTCCATCAACCCTGCGGGATAAGCGATCGTGGCATGACCGCCATTGAGGATGCGGATCTTCATCAGTTCATAGGGCGCGACATCCCTCACGAATTGCACACCGACCTTTTCCAGCGGCGGGCGGCCGTCGGTGAAACGGTCTTCCAGCACCCATTGCTTGAACGGCTCGCAGAACACCGGCCAGTTGTCCTCGAGGCCGAACTCGGTGGCGAGAATACCGCGCTCGCGGTCGGAGGTGGCGGGGGTGATGCGGTCGACCATGCCGTTGGGAAAGGCGACATTGTCGCTGACCCAGTTTGCCAGATCCTCATCGATCAGCCGGGCGAGGCCGATGACGCCATCCGAGGTGACATGGCCATTGTGAGGGATGTTGTCGCAGGACATGACGGTGAACGGCACGATGCCGTCGGCCCGGCGGCGCATCAGGCCCGCAAGGATGAGGCCGAACACCGTCTTCGGCGTCGTGCCTGCCTGTGCGTCGGCGACGATGTCGGGGTGGGTCGGGTTGAACTTGCCGGAGGCCGGATCGATGAAATAACCGCCTTCCGTGATGGTCAGCGAGACGATCTTGATCGCCGGATCGGCGAGCTGGTCGATGATGGCATCGGCATCGCCGGGCGTCAGGAAGTCGATCATGACGCCGGTGACGCGGGCGCTCATATGGTCGGAATCCTGCTCGACCACGGTGGTCAGCCAGTCCTGCTCCTGCAGCTTGGAACGGCCGATTTTTTCGCCCTCGAAGACTCCGGCGCCGACCAGCGCCCAGTCATGGCCGATGCCTGCATTGAAGAGATCGTCGAGGTAGACCGCCTGATGCGAGCGATGGAAATTGCCGACGCCGAAATGGACGATACCGGGTTTGAGCCTGGAGCGATCATATCTGGGACCGGCGACCTTGGCGGGGAGTTCCGAGAGGATCGAGGAGGAGAGTTTCACGGTCATTTTTCTACCCTTTTGGCCGGGCTGCGGCCTTCGTGATCCCGGCCCATCAACTCATCCATTGGCCGCCATCGACATTGTAGGTCTGGGCGACGATGTATTCGGCGTCGTCGCTGGCCAGGAACACCGCCATGCCGGTCAGGTCCTCCGGCTTGCCCATGCGGCCATAGGGCACGCCCTCGCCGACCAGCCGCTTCTTCTCGCCCTTCGGCCGGTTCTCATATTTGGCAAACAGCGCATCGACCTCATCCCACATATCGCTGTCGACGACGCCGGGCGCGATGCCATTGACGTTGATGCGGTGCTTGATCAGGTCGAGCCCGGCGGACTGGGTCAGCGAAATCACCGCGGCCTTGGTGGCGCAATAGACGGCGACCAGCGGCTCGCCGCGCCGTCCGGCCTGGCTGGCGATGTTGATGATCCTGCCGCCCTTGCCCCTTGCGATCATCGAACGTGCCGCTGCCTGCAGCATGAACAAAGTGCCGGCGACGTTGACGGAGAACAATTTGTCGTAGCTCGCTTTGGTGATCTCGACGATCGGCGCCAGGTCGAACAAGGCAGCATTGTTGATCAGGATGTCGAGGCCACCGGTCTTTGTTTCGACCGCCTTCACCGCCGCCTCGATCGAAGCGAGGTCGCTGACGTCGAGCCTGACCGGATAGGCGTTGGCGCCGATCTCGGAGGCTGTCTTTTCGGCAGCCGCCAGATTGATATCGGCAATGGCGACGGTCGCACCCTCACGCACATAAGCTTCGGCGAAGGCCTTGCCGATGCCGCGTGCTGATCCGGTGACCAGCGCCGATTTGCCTTTCAGCCTCACTGCGTCAGCGCCTTTCCGTCGGGGCCGAAGCGATGCATCCGGACCTTGTCGGGGGTGAGGTAAATGGTGTCGCCGTGACGGACGGGCATTTCGCCATCGGCGCGCACGGTCAGCGGACCGACGCCGTCAGCCTGGACATGCAGGAAGGTGTCGGATCCAAGATGCTCGGCGACGCCGACAAGGGCTTTCCAGTCGCCCGCCGTGGTCGATATCCCCATGTGCTCGGGACGGATGCCGATGGTCTTGGCGTTGTATTTGGCCGCCGGCGCGCCTTCGATCAGATTCATCTTCGGCGAACCGATGAAGCCGGCGACAAACAGGTTCTTCGGCGACTTGTAGAGTTCCATCGGCGAGCCGACCTGTTCGATGTTGCCGGCGTTGAGCACGACGATCTTGTCGGCCATGGTCATGGCCTCGATCTGGTCGTGGGTGACGTAGACCATCGTCGTCTTGAGCTGGTGGTGCAGCTCGCTGATTTCCAGACGCATGGTGCCGCGCAGTGCGGCATCGAGGTTGGACAGCGGCTCGTCGAACAGGAATGCCGAGGGCTGGCGCACGATGGCGCGGCCGATGGCGACGCGTTGCCGCTGGCCGCCGGAGAGCTGGCCGGGCCGGCGTTCGAGATAGTTGGTGAGGTTGAGGACCCGGGCTGCGTCCTTCACCTTCTTGTCGATCGTCGCCACATCCTCGCCCGCCATCTTCAGCGGGAAGCCGATGTTCTTGGCCACCGTCATATGCGGATAGAGCGCATAGGACTGGAATACCATGGCCAGCTTGCGCTTGGCCGGCGCCTCGCCGGTGACGTCACGGCCATCGATGTTGATGGTGCCCCCGCTGGTGTCCTCGAGCCCGGCGATGAGGCGCAGCAACGTGGACTTGCCGCAACCCGACGGCCCGACGAAGACGACGAACTCGCCATTCTCGATGACGAGGTCGAGGCCTGGAATGATGACCGTCGATCCGAAATGCTTGGAGACGTTCTTGAGCGTGATGTTTCCCATGGTTTCCTCCCCGAGGGGTTATTTGGCCGGATTGCTTCAGGCAACGTCCGTTATTTTACCGCGCCGAATGTCAGGCCGCGCACCAACTGCTTCTGGCTGAACCAGCCCATGATCAGGATGGGGGCGATGGCCAGCGTCGAGGCCGCCGAAAGCTTGGCCCAGAACAGGCCTTGCGGGCTTGAGAACGAACTGATGAAGGCCGTCAGCGGCGCCGCCTCGGTGGTGGTCAGGCGGATGGTCCAGAACGCTTCGTTCCACGCCAGGATGATGTTGAGCAGCATGGTCGAGGCGATGCCCGGCACGGCCATGGGGGTCAGCACATAGACGATCTCGCCCCACAGGGTGGCGCCGTCCATGCGTGCCGCTTCCAGGATCTCGCCGGGGATTTCGCGGAAGTAGGTGTAGAGCATCCAGATCACGATCGGCAGGTTGATCAGCATCAGCATGATCATCAGGCCGATGCGGCTGTCGAGCAGTCCGGCATCGCGGAAGATGAGGTAGATCGGGAACAGCACGGCAACCGCCGGCATCATCTTGGTCGAGAGCATCCACATCAGGATGTCCTTGGTCCACTTGCCCGGCGAGAAGGCCATCGACCAGGCGGCCGGAACCGCGACTATCAGGGCCAGGATGGTCGAGCCGACCGAGAGCAGCACCGAGTTGAAGAAGAACTTGAAGTAGCCGCTCTGCGCCTGGACCTCGGTATAGCTCTCGAACGTCCCCGACGGGATCAGCGCGAAGCCCTGGATGGCCTCCTGCTCCGACTTGAACGAGGTGATGATCGTGTAGAGGATCGGGAAGAAGATCAGCAGCGCGACGATCCAGGCGGCGCCTGTCGCAATGACCTTGTGTTGGGTGGTGACTGCACGTGCCATCGTATCCTCCCTTACTTGTCCAGGTTCTTGCCCACCGCGCGCATGGCGAAGAAGGCGACGATGTTGGCGAGAATGACGGCGATGACACCGCCGGCCGATGCCTGGCCGATTTTGAACTCCAGCAATGCCTTCTGGTAGACGAGGAAGGGCAGGTTGGTGGAGGCATAGCCGGGTCCGCCATTGGTGGTGACCAGGATTTCGGCATAGACCGACAGCAGGAAGATGGTCTGGATCAGGATGACGACGGTGATGGCGCGCGACATGTGCGGCAGCGTCAGATAGATGAAGCGGCTGACGAAGCCGGCGCCGTCCATCTCGGCGGCTTCCTTCTGCTCGCCGTCGAGCGACTGCAATGCGGTCAGCAGGATCAGCGTGGCGAAGGGAAGCCATTGCCAGGCGACGATGATGATGATGGCCAGCATCGGATGCTGCCCGAACCAGTCGATCGGTTGAGCCCCGAAGAAGCGCGCAATGTCGGCAAAGACGCCGTATTGCGGGTGCATGATCATGTTCTTCCAGACAAGTGCAGCCACCGGCGGCATGACGAAGAACGGAGAGATGACGAGGATGCGGACGATCCCCTGTCCCCACATCGGCTGATCGATCAACAGCGCCAGCATGATGCCGCCGATCACGGTGATCAGCAGCACGCTGCCGACCAGGACGAGCGTGTTCAGGATCGATTGCAGGAATGCCGGGTTGGAATAGAACAGCGAGTAGTTCGAGAACCAGACGAAGCCGTCGCGGATCGGGTTCAGCGGATTGTATTGCTGGAAGGAGAACCAGAAGGTGATGACCAGCGGCACGATCATCCAGACGAACAGCAACACGACGGACGGCGCCATCATGAAGCGGGCAAGCGAACGGGTCTGCTGAGTAGCCATGACGGTCACCCTTCACTAGTCGGACTGAATTTTCACAGCGGGGAAAAAGCGGCCGCCCGAACTGGGACTCGGGCGGCCATCGCCGGTCAGGAGGCGACCGGCGTTCGGCACCGGGAGGAGCCTTACTTGATATAACCGCCTTCGGTCATGGTCGCCGTGGCGGCGTCCTGCGCCTGCTTGAGCGCGTCGTCTACGCTGGTCTGGCCGGCGAGCGCCGCCGAGAACAGCTGGCCAACGGTTGTGCCGAGGCCCTGGAACTCAGGAATGGCGACGAACTGCACACCGACATAGGGCACCGGCTTGACCGTCGGATGCGCCGGATCGGCGGCATTGATCGAGTCCAGCGTCATCTTGGCGAACGGGGCCGCCTTCTGGTACTCGGGATTGGCGTAGAGCGAGGAACGCGTTCCCGGAGGAACGTTGGCCCAGCCTTCCTTGGAAGCGACCAGTTCGGCATAGTGCTTGCTGGTCGCCCATGAGACGAACTTCTGGGCGGATTCCGCCTTCTGCGTGCCTGCGGGGATCGCCAGCGACCATGCCCAGAGCCAGTTGGCGCGCTTGCCGAGGCCATTGTCCGGCGCCAAAGCATAACCGACCTTGTCGGCCACCTTCGAGGCCTTCGGATCCGAGACGAAGGACGCCGCCACGGTGGCGTCGATCCACATGCCGCACTTGCCTTGCTGGAACAGAGCCAGATTCTCGTTGAAGCCGTTGGACGAAGCGCCTTCCGGACCGTCGGCCTTCATCAGGTCGACATAGAACTGCAGTGTGTTCTTCCATTCCGGTTGGTCGAACTGCGGCTTCCAGTTCTCGTCGAACCAGCGGGCGCCAAACGAGTTGGACATGGCCGTCAGGAACGCCGTGTTCTCGCCCCAGCCGGCCTTGCCGCGCAGGCATACGCCGTTCACGCCATTGGCGCGGTCGGTCATCTTGTCGGCCGCCTGCTTGATGAAGTCCCACGTCGGGGCATCGGGCATGGTCAGCCCGGCCTTCTCGATCAGGTCCTTGCGGTACATGACGAAGGAGCTTTCGCCGTAGAAGGGCGCGGCATAGAGCTTGCCGTCGACCGAGAGGCCGCCGGCGATGGCCGGGATGATGTCCTTGGCGTCATAGTCGTCGCCGAGCTTGTCGAGCGGCAACAGCCAGCTCTGCTTGGCCCAGATCGGAACCTCGTAGGTGCCGATCGTCATCACGTCATACTGGCCGCCCTTGGTGGCAATGTCGGTGGTGACGCGCTCGCGCAGCACGTTCTCTTCGAGCGTGACCCAGTTGAGCGTGACGTCGGGGTTAGCCTTGGTGAAGTCGTCGGTCAGCTTCTGCATGCGGACCATGTCGCCATTGTTGACGGTGGCGATGGTGATGGATTCGGCATGCGCGGCGAAAGCGAAGGCGCTGGCCGACAACAGGCCCAAAGTGAGCGTGCGCAGTTTCATCAAATTCCTCCCATGAACCAAGATGAGCATTTGCCTTGGTAATGGGCAATTACTCACTTGGCATAAATTATGTCAAGTCAGATTCGATGCTGCAGCGCAGCACGCAAGGCGGAGCGCGGCGTTGCGCGCGTAGAGGATATTGAACGGATTTGGGAAGCTGTTTGCAGGGGATGTGAGAGCGCGTTGATGCCGACCCATCGCAACCCAATCGTCGCGCCAGGGGAGCGATAGGGCCGAGTCCATCAGCCGTGGGACGGGTAGCTTCCCACGGAATATTCGAAAACCCTGCCGTCGCGTGTTTGCTTGGCTCTGGTCAGCACTTCCGTCACCTGGATCCAGCTGGGCTCGTCCTTGCGCAGCCTAACTTCCCGGCCGATTGCCTTCACGGCAGCTTGAAACGGCGTAAATGCTTCGATCACCTGCGTCGTGCGCACGGTGTTGTTTTCGATTTCTTCGACGCGATAGACTTTCATCAGCCGGCTGATCGACCCTGTTTCAATCTGCAGACGATTGATCCTGCTCAATTGGGTCGTCACAAGCACAAGCCTATGCCGGGCGAGTGATATCGACAGCGTTTTTGTCAAGCTTGGTTAACCGGGTGGCCCGATCGCAGCTGTTTGTCCGCGAAAGCGAGCATTCGTCGCGGATCCATGGCTCGCTTTGCATCTCGGAAATCAATCCGCGAGTCGCTCGCCCTCAGGCGCAGGCGATCTCGGCCAGGATCCAGTCCCGGAAGGCTTTTATCTTCGGCACGTTGCGACGCGCCGTCGGGTAGACCAGCCAATAGGCGTGGCCGTCGTCGCCGACCAGGTCGAAGGGCTGGATCAGGCGGCCGGCGGCGAGCTCGGTCTTGAACAATGCGGTGGTCAGGATCGCCACACCATGGCCGGCGATGGCCGCGTTCGCCTCATAGGCCTGCGCGCCCATGCTGGTGCCGGTGCGCCTGGCAAGTTCGTCCGCCGGGACGCCGGCAAGGGCGAACCATTCCCGCCACCAGATGTCGCCGGGATCGAGAATGGGCAGCTTGAACAGGTCGGCGGGTTCGTGGACGCCACCTATGGTGGCAGCGAGTGCCGGGCTCAGCACCGGGGTGAAATCGGCCTTGAACAAAAGATGGGTCTCCACTCCAGGCCACTTGCCGCTGCCGGAGCGGATAGCGATGTCCATGTCCTCGCGGGCAAAATCGATCACCCTGTTCGAGGTATCGACGCGCACCGCCAGCGACGGATGCGCGACCTGGAAGGAGCCGAGATGCTGCGCCAGCCAGTTCGAGGCGAAGGTCAGCAGCGTCGAGACACACAGCACACCATCGGCGCCCCCACGCGCGGCGGAATAGGCGCTTGAGAGCAGGCTGAACGCCTCGCTGACGGCGGGCGCCAGGCGCTGGCCGGGTTCCGTCAGCACAATCTGTCGCGGCTGGCGCAGGAACAGCGGCGAACCGATGCGCTCTTCCAGAAGCTTGATCTGATAGCTGGCGGCGGCCTGCGTCATGCCGAGTTCCTGCGCGGCCTTGGTGAAGGAGAGATGCCGCGCGACGGCTTCGAACACTCTGATGGCCTGCAGCGGCGGCAGCTGGGCGAGCTGCGGTGCCTTGAGATCGGGCATAAGCCCTCCTTATGGGTCTTGATCGACGTTTGATTGGAAGCCGGAGCCGATCAGACTGATATTTGGTGTCGAGGAACAATCCAGTTCAAGCATAGCGGAGGCTGAAGATCATGACCACGGTACAGGAAAAGCTGCATTCGGCCCCGGCGCGAAGCTGGTTTTCCGTGCTGGCGCACGAATTTTCCCTGCTGGTACGCCGCCGCCGCAGCTATGTCGACGTCAGGGAATTGTCGCCGCATCTGCAGCGCGACATGGGTTTCCTCGATGGAAATGATGTTTGCGGACGGCACAAATAGCAGTGCCGATTTTATCACCAGATCAGGCGCCGTCGAGTAGGGCCGTGGCGGTCCGCTCGTCGGTGATGAGGCCATTGACCAGCCGGCGGTTCACCGCAGCCAGGATGCCCGGCAATTTGCGTTCGCCCATGGCGAGTGCAATGACCAGCGACTTTTCGCGTGACGGCAAGGCTGCCGACGATACCCGGTCGTTGGTGATGCCCTCGATCATGCGGCCTTCCCGGTCGAACACCCAGCCGACGATCTCGGCGACGCCGCCAGCCTTTTGCAAAGCCTTCAGCTCGCTTTCCGAGATAAAACCGTCCTCGTAGAGCGGCGCCTTCGGGCCGAGATCGCCGATGCCGACAAAGGTGACGTCGGCTTCCGCGGCCAGCGCCAGCGTCGGTTGGATCATCGGCTGGGCAAGCAGCATCTCGCGCTCTTCCGGCGACGAGGCGATGACCGGCAGCGGCATCGGGAACGAGCGGGCCTTGACCCGGTCGGCCATGGTGAAGATGACGTTGTAGAAGGCGGCCGAACCGTCGGGCGAGATGTTGCCGGTCAAGGACACAACCTTGTGCTGCGAGCATTCCATCGGCGGCAATTGCTCGATCGCCGCCTTCAGCGTGCGGCCGGTGCCGATGGCCAAGACGATGGGCGTCGGTGACCGCAGCCGCCGCTCGATCTCGGCCGCGGCCGCCTCAGCAATGCCGATCGTGGTCGAGGATGAGGTTGGATCGCTCGGCACCACTTCGACGAGGTCGAGCGCGAAGCGTGACTTCAGTCTAGCTGCGAGATCAAGGCAATTGGCGATCGGGTGATCGACGCGAACCTTGATCAGCCCCTCTGACACCGCCAGCGACACCAGCCGCTGCGCCGTCTGCCGGGAAATGCCGAGCGTGGCGGCGATCTGGTCCTGGGTGTTGCCGGCAACATAATAAAGCCAACCGGCGCGCGCTGCCTCGTCCAGCCTGCTGCTGCCGCCGTCTTGCCGCGAATTCAAAATGTGCCTCCAGCCCTGCCCCTTTGCCCGCCCTTGGGCGAAGCGTCATAGTCTTGCAGGGAATGTGTCGGCGCGCAATTGTCTATCGGCAGGGCAATTGCTTGCTGCTTCGATCCGACTGCCGCGCGGCAATCAACCCAGCGAAAATCGCCGGCGAACGGGCTCGGCGGTTTATCTCCTGATACAAACGCTTTAAGGGGATCGGCAAAAGGAGCCTCGCATGACGCCGAAAGCGGTTTTCTGGGATATGGACGGCACGCTGGTCGACAGCGAGCCGCTGCATGAGGCGGCCTTGGTGGCGGCGCTGCGCAGCGTCGGTATCACGCCGCCGGCCGACCTGCATGAGCGGGTGCTGGGCGTCGCCGCCGTACCGGTCTACGAGATGCTGCGCAGCGAGTTCGGCCTCGACCTGCCCTTCGACGACTGGATCGTGCGCAAATACGATCACTACATGCCGATGGCAGAGACGCTGAAGCCGCGCCTCGGCGCGATCGAAGTGTATAACGAATTGCGCGCGCTCGGTGTGCAGCAGGCGGTGGTGTCCAATTCCGACCGGGTGATCGTCGATGCAAATCTGAGCGCCGTCGGGCTGATCTATCCCGGCATGCGCACGATCAGCCGAAACGACGTGCGCGAAGGCAAGCCGCATCCCGAACCGTTCCTGCGCGCCGCATGGCTGGCCGGCGTCGATCCTTCAGACGCGGTGGCCGTCGACGACAGCGTTACCGGCGCCACATCAGGCCTGGCCGCGGGGATGCGGACGATCTTCTGGCCGGAAGCGCCGATGGCAGGACCGAAGGGCGCTGTCGTGATCAACAGTGCGGAAGAGTTGCGGGCTCGGTTGGGACTCTGAGTGAGCTATGAACGTCGGCGCTGCCCCTCATCCCCCTGCCGGGACCTTCTCCCCGTGAACGGGGAGAAGGGTGAACTCATTCAGCTGCGGTACACCGGCTCCTCCTCGTCGAGGATCGCCTTCAGCTCGGCAAGGTGACGCTCCGCCTGGCCGGGATAGTCGTCCATTTCGCTGGCGGCCTTTTCGGCAATGGCGTCGGAGAGCGTGCGCAGCGGCCGGCCGGTCCACAGCGCCTTGATGTAGGTCTCGGCGGCGCGTTCGAAATAGAACATGCGGTTGAAGGCGTCGGCGACGGTGTCACCGATGACCATGACGCCGTGATTGCCCATTACCATCACCTTGACCTTAGGGTCGGTGAGCAGTTGCGAGCAGCGCTCGCCCTCTTCCTCGAAGGCCAGCCCGCCATAATGGGCGTCGACGACGTGGCGGTTGAAGAACATGGCCGAGTTCTGATCGATCGGCGGCAGGGTCGAGTCGGCCAGCGATGCAAGCACGGTGGCATGAATGGAATGCACATGCATGGCGCAGCGCGCATGCGGCACATTGCGGTGGATGGCGCCGTGCAGGCCCCAGGCCGTCGGGTCAGGCGCGTCGGGGCCAGTCAGTGTGTCGGGATCATTGGCGTCGATCAGCAGAAGGTCGCTCGCCTTGATGCGCGAGAAATGCACCTGGTTGGGGTTCATCAGGAATTTGCTGCCGGCCTCGTTGACCGACAGCGAGAAGTGGTTGGCCACCGCCTCATGCATGTTGAGCCGCGCCGTCCAGCGGAAGGCGGCGGCCAGATCGACGCGCTCCTCATAATAGGGCAGGTTGGTCAGCGTTTCCTTCTGCAGGCGGGCGATGCTCATCTGAAAAACCTCCGTTTTTAAGAGAATGCCGCGCTCAGCCGTGGCCAGCAACCGCAAACTGGTGGGTCAGGCTGTCTTCGCATTGTCCGTTGTCCCAAAACCGCTACGCACTTTTGGGCGACATGCATTACGCCGCCGAGCGAGCCGACTGCAGCCCGCCATGTTCGACGATGAAGTCGATCACCTCCTGCAGGCCCTTGCCGCGCGACAGGTCGGTGAAGCCGAACGGGCGCTTGCCGCGCATGCGGGCGGCGTCGCTCTCCATGACATCGAGGTTGACGTTCACATAGGGCGCCAGATCGCTCTTGTTGATGACCAGGAAATCGGAACGGGTGATAGCCGGCCCGCCCTTCCTGGGGATTTCCTCGCCCTGGCAAACCGAGATGACATAGAGGGTCAGGTCGGCAAGGTCCGGCGAGAAGGTGGCGGCAAGATTGTCGCCGCCGGATTCGATGAAGACGATGTCGAGATCGGGGAATTTCCTGTTCAGCCCGGCGATCGCCTGCAAATTGATCGAGGCGTCCTCACGGATGGCGGTGTGCGGGCAGCCGCCGGTCTCCACGCCGACGATGCGGTCCTCAGGCAGCGCCTGCAGGCGAGCCAGCATCATGGCGTCTTCCTTGGTGTAGATGTCGTTGGTGACGACGGCGATGGAGAAATCGTCGCGCAGCGCCTTGCAGAGCTTTTCGGTGAGCGTCGTCTTGCCGGAGCCGACGGGACCGCCGATGCCGATACGCAGGGGACCATTGGCCTGAGTCATAGCAAAAAATCCGTCATGCCGAAAACTCCGTAATGCCGAGGATTGCGAAGCTGAGCCCGATCAACAGGCAGAGCGGCGAATAGAAGGTCACATCGAGCCGCGCAAAAGGCTGTTCGGGCGCCAGCCGGCGCCACCACGGCGTGAAGCCGGCAATGCCGCGGCCGAGGAAGACGAGCCCGATAAGCAGCGCTGTGGCGGCAAGGCCCTCCCTTGGAAAGGGGGTGGCGAAGACCCCTGTCAGCGCCAGCGGCCACAGGGTTGCGAGGCACAGGCACGCGGCAACGGCGAAACAGGCAAACGGCGTCGGCATCTCGTCGACGCCGCGAAAGCCGACGACGGCGTGGGCGCAGGAGACGCCGTCCCTGCCCGGCCAGATGCCGCCAAGGCCCCAATAGACATGCAGCGCGGTGATGAGCAGCAGGACGGCCGAGAGGGCGAAGGCGAGGACGATCATGAGCGGAACAGCCTGGAATACTGCGTCTCGTGCTTCATCGCCATGATGTCGGAGATGAAGGCGCAGCCGCCGAGATCGTCCAATGTCGAGCCGGCGGCGCGCGCGGCCGTCGACAGCGCCAACGGCTCGAAGCCGGCGAGCAAGGCCATGGCGTCCGTCTGGCCGACGATGCCGAGTCGGATCGCCGCCTGGACGAGGTTGGAGAAGAAGGCCTGCAGGAAGGCCGACATCGCGTCCTGAAGCGCGAAACCGTTGCCGCCGGCAGCGGCGCCGACGGCGACACAGTAGGCGCATTCGGCCGGCAGGCGGCCCAACACCGGATTCGCCCACGCCGCTGCCGCTTTCAGGAAGGCGGCGCCTTGCAGCATGGTTTCGGTGTGGCGCTCACGCGAGCCGGCCAGCGCTTCGGCGAGATCGGCAATTTCATGGAGATCGCCGCCGTCGCGGGCGCGACGCCAGGCTTCCGTGAAGAGCACGGCGTCGTTCCAGCCCGAGCCCATCTCGACCAGCGTCTCCAGCCAGAAGGCGAGGCTGGCGGTATCGGCAACCAGCCCGTCTTGCCCGGCGCGTTCGAGACCATGGCTGTAGGCAAAGCCGCCGACCGGAAAGGCCGGCGACAGCCACGCCATGAGCCGCAGCAAAGCGATGCCGGATGGCTGGTCAGTCATGATCGTGATGATGCCCGTCATGGGAATGGCTGTGCGAATGCGACTCGCTGTGTGCGTGGGAACGTCCATCATGGGAATGCGCCTCGGCGTGCGCATGCGCATGGCCGTGATCGTGACCATGCGCACCTTGGGCGGAATAGGCGCCGCGCACCGGCTTGAACGGTTCGGAGACTTCGCGCACCGTGGCGCCCAGCCCTTCCAGCATAGCCTTGATGACATGGTCGCGCAAAATCAGGATGCGGCCGGGCTCGATCGCTGCCGCCAGATGGCGGTTGCCGATATGCCAGGCGAGTTCGGTCAGATGCACGGCGTGGCGGGCACGGATGTCGTAGACCTCTTCGGGTGCCGCGGTGATCTCGACCTGGCCGCCATCCTCCAGCACCAGCCGGTCGCCATCGTTCAAGGTCACGGGCTCGGGCAGGTCGACCAGCACCTTGCTGCCGTCGGCAAGCTCAATGGCGCGGCGGCGCAAATGACGCTCGTCATGGGGCAGGACGGCACGGCCGGATGGCGGCGTAGTTCCGGCAGTGCCGGCAGGCACCACCGAGACGGCGCGCGGGAACTTGGTGAAGTCGGTGTTCAGGTTGAGTTTCATCGCATGGCTCCACCGTTAGCCTGGGCTCTCGCACGGGCAGGCCGCGCCAGGACGCGGTCGAAATACGCGTTGACGCGCTCGGATTCGATCGGAAATTTTCCGGCGCGGGCCCAGCCGCCCATGTCGCCCAACAGCACGTCGACGGCGGAAAACCGGTCGCCCAGCGCAAACTCCCGATCCCCCAGCCGGCCGTCGAGCGCCTTGGCCTCCGAGGCGAAATCGTAGGCGGCGGCGGGGCCGACATCGACCCGCACGTCCTTCGGCAACAGGAAGCGGTGGCGCAGCTTGTTCCACAGCGGCGCTTCGACCTCGGACTGGGCAAAATGCATCCAGGAATCCATTTCGGCGCGTCCGGCCACACCTGGAGTGGCGCCCATGCCTTTGTCGGCGTGCTTGTCGGCGAGATAGACGCAGATTGCCGCCGAATCAGTCACCGTCAGTTCGCCATCGATCAGGATCGGCACCTTGCCCGACGGGTTGAGCGCATAGGCTTCGGGCGAACGCAATTTGACCTCGACGAATTCATAGGGCTGCCCGAGTTCCTCGAGCATCCACAGAACGCGGCTGACGCGGGATCCACGCGATCCGATGGCCTTGTACATGGTTGAACCCTCTTTCCTGCGACCCTAAACCATAGCCACTGTTCAGACGATGGTGTCGAAGAGCCGCAGGATGAACGATATCTGATAGATCAGCGTGCCGGCGACGAAGGCGGTGTGGAAGCGGCGGTCACGCACCAGTATGGCGGCGATGCACAACACCACGAAAACCGGCGTTCGGAACAGATATTCATTGCCGTAGCGGGCGAAATGCTCGGGACCCTTCAGCAGCGTGTCGACGACGTCGAGCAGATAGGTCGTCGCCAGCAGGCCGAAGAACCAGCCACGGCGTGAATAGAAGAAATCCTCGTAGCTGGTGTAGTCGAGCATCGAATCCGGAAACAGCAGCGCGCACAGCAGGAACAGCGTGATGGCGTAGAAGATCAGGAACAGGTACTTGCCGAAAGTCCAGACCTCTATGGTGTAGAGGCCGAACTCCCACCACCAGAAATGCACCAGCAGCAACAGCATGGAGGCGACCCAGCCGAGGTGCACGGGATAGAGCCTGTACTGGCCGGGATGCTGGACGATTCGCGCCACCCCCGACAGCAGGCGAGCGACGCCAAGTCCGATCACCATGCCCATGACGATGCGGATATGCGGGAAGATGTCGTGGGCGGAGGCTATTTCGGTGGCCATGACCTGCTACGCGGTTTCTTTGAGCCGCATATTGCGGCGGCACCGACCGGCTCGCAACGGAATTTGCCGGGTCGATCAAATCGCCCCTCGCCTCAAAACAGGAAATACCGCTGCGCCATCGGCAGCACGGTTGCCGGCTCGCAAGTCAAGAGTTCGCCATCGGCGCGAACCTCATAGGTTTCGGGATCGACCTCGATATGCGGCGTGGCGTCGTTGAGGATCATCGAGTGCTTGCCGATGCCGCCGCGGGTATTTTCGACCGCGACGAACTGCTTGTCGACGCCGAGCCTGCCATGCAGGCCGGACTCCAGCGCCGCCTTCGAAACGAAGGTCACCGACGAGTTGGTCCTGGCCTTGCCATAGGCGCCGAACATCGGGCGGTAGTGCATCGGCTGCGGTGTCGGGATAGAGGCGTTTGGGTCGCCCATCGGGGCTGCGGCTATCATGCCGCCGATCAGCACCATGTCGGGCTTGACGCCGAAGAAGGCTGGGTTCCACAGCACCAGATCGGCGCGCTTGCCGACCGCGATCGAACCGATGTCCCTGGAAAGGCCATGCGCGATTGCCGGGTTGATGGTGTATTTGGCGATGTAGCGGCGGACGCGGAAATTGTCGTTGTTGCCGGTCTCCTGCGGCAATGACCCGCGCTGGCGCTTCATCTTGTCGGCGGTCTGCCAGGTGCGGATCGCCACCTCGCCGACGCGGCCCATTGCCTGCGAGTCCGACGAGATGATCGAGAAGGCGCCGATGTCATGCAGAATGTCTTCCGCCGCGATGGTTTCCTTGCGGATGCGGCTTTCGGCAAAGGCGATGTCTTCGGGGATCGACGGCGACAGATGATGGCAGACCATCAGCATGTCGAGATGCTCGGCCAGCGTGTTGACGGTGTAGGGCCGGGTCGGGTTGGTCGAGGACGGGATGACGTTGGGCAGGCCGCAAACCTTGATGATGTCAGGCGCATGGCCGCCGCCGGCACCCTCGGTGTGGAAGGCGTGGATGGTGCGGCCCTTGATGGCGGCGACGGTGTTCTCGACGAAGCCGGATTCGTTCAGCGTGTCGGTGTGGATCATCACCTGCACGTCGTAATCGTCGGCAACCGACAGGCAGCAGTCGATGGCCGCCGGCGTCGTGCCCCAGTCCTCGTGCAGCTTCAGCGAGCAGGCGCCGCCCAGCACCATTTCCTCGAGCGCCGCCGGCAGCGAGGCATTGCCCTTGCCGGACAGGCCGATGTTCATCGGGAAAGCGTCGAAGGACTGGATCATGCGCGCCATG
This sequence comes from Mesorhizobium sp. M0052, assembly GCF_040323255.1. Classification (NCBI taxonomy): domain Bacteria; kingdom Pseudomonadati; phylum Pseudomonadota; class Alphaproteobacteria; order Hyphomicrobiales; family Phyllobacteriaceae; genus Mesorhizobium; species Mesorhizobium sp. M0052. The sequence goes on from NZ_JAMYUS010000020.1 coordinate 123,733, forward strand.
TGCCAGGGTCCCGGCGTGCAGGTGGTGGCCAGCGTGCCATGCGCCGGGCCGGTGCCGCCGCCGAGCATGGTGGTGATGCCCGACATCAGCGCTTCGTCGATCTGCTGCGGGCAGATGAAGTGGATGTGCGCGTCGAAGCCGCCGGCGGTCAGGATCTTGCCCTCGCCGGCGATGATCTCGGTACCGGGGCCGATGATGATGGTGACACCGTCCTGCGTGTCGGGATTGCCGGCCTTGCCGATCGCCGCGATGCGGCCGTCCCTGAGACCTATATCGGCCTTGAAGATGCCGGCAGTGGCATCGACCACCAGCGCGTTGGTGATGACCGTGTCGACCGCGCCGCCGGCGCGCGACACCTGGCTCTGGCCCATGCCGTCGCGGATGACCTTGCCGCCGCCGAATTTCACCTCCTCGCCATGGACGGTGAGGTCCTTTTCGACCTCGATAAACAGCTCGGTATCGGCCAGGCGCACTCTGTCGCCGACCGTCGGGCCATACATCTGCGCGTAGGCGGCGCGGGTAATTCTAGCCATCAGTCAATGCTCCCCAAACGAGAGTCCGGCCGCAGCCGAACTCCACATCGTCGCCATCCAATGGTCATGCAATGACCCGCTCGGCGACACCTTCTGATCCCATTTGGCCGTTGAGGTGGCCGTGCCACCCCAAACCGCCCGTTTGCCAAACCCTTGGCCAAATCGATGAAAGGAAAATACATGCGCAAAATCATCGTTCTTGCAGCCGCCGCCACGCTGGCCTCCGCAACCGTAGCCGGCGCCCAGCAACAGCCCACGCCGCAACCGAAGCCGGCGGCGCCCAGCGCTCAGCCGGCGGCGCCGGCGATCCAGAAGGTCAACATCGTCGATATCAGCGAATTGCCCAAGGCCACCCAGACGCAGGTCAATCAGGTGATCGCCCAGCGTGGCGATGCCGGGCTCCAGAAACTGCGCTCTTCGATCGACGCGACGCCGCAGATCAAGTCGGCGCTCGAAGCCAAGGGGCTCACCTCGGCACAGGTGGTCGCCGCCAGCATGACCACCGATGGCGCGCTGACCCTTGTCACCAAGAAGGCAAGCTGAAAGAAGCGCTTGGCGGGCCGGCACCCGGCCCGCCAGCCCACAGGGAACCTTCGCCCGACAGGAGGCGTTTCGTTCCTTTGGCGCCGAACGGCGTTGCACAGAAAAGTCCACCAGGAGCGAGCAATGCCTGTCTTTGCCGACACCAGATGGCTCCAGAGCCTTGCTGCCTGCACATTTCTCGCAGCTTTCGGCCCGCAAGCCGCGCAAGGTCTTGAAAGCGCTGACGCCGTCAACCGGGCCGACACCGTCAACAGGATCGTCGGCTCCGATGTCCGGCAGGAGGAGGCGCGGACGGAACCACAGACCAACAAGATCATCACCGCGATCGAGCGGACGCGTGAGAACATCGGCGCCGTGCGCAAGACGTCCAAGCTCGATACTGTGGATATCGTCTTCCTCACCGACGCGGCGCGCAGCGAAGGCGGCCCGCCGCCGGCGGTCGAGAGCAAGGTCGAACAGCATCAGGATGACATTGCGGAACTGCGCAAGGAGATCGACGCCAACGCCTTGCTGTTCAACGCCATCGATTCGCGGCGCGTGCTTACGGAAGACGTCCTTGCGGTGGAATTCGACGGCTCGGCAAGAATCGTCATCTACGCGGCGGCCAGGCCGTCGAACTGACCTCAGGGCGCCCGACCCCGTCGATCTCACAGCCTGCCCATGATCTTCTGCTGAAAACCGTAGACCTCGCGTTTTCCTCCGAACGGCACCAGCGTGACGTCCCGCTCTTGTCCCGGTTCGAAGCGCATCGCGGTGCCGGCGGCAATGTCCAGACGCATGCCGCGCGCTTTGTCGCGATCGAATTTCAACCCCTCATTGGTCTCGAAGAAATGGTAGTGGCTGCCGACCTGGATCGGCCGGTCGCCGCTGTTGGCCACCTTCAGCGTCACCGTCGGCAGCCCCTTGTTGAGCTCGATGTCGCCGCTTGCCGTGATGATTTCGCCGGGAATCATCGTTAGCCTCACAAAACGCCGAAGACCAGGCCGACGGCGACTGCAGCACAAGCGGCGCCAGCGGCGCGGGCAAGCCCGCGAAAGCGCATGCCGAGGCCAAGGCCGGCAGCGATGCCCATGGCATGGAGAAGTGCGGTGGCAACGGCAAAGCCGGCCATATAGTCAAGTCCACCGGCATTTTCCGGCACTTCGGTGCCGTGGGCATGGCCATGGAACAGCGCGAACAGGCCGATGATGGCGACTCCGGCCGAGACCGGCAGATCGACCGCCAACGCCACCAGCAAGCCAAGCGCGACGACGGAGGCAAGGATGCCCGGTTCGACGAAAGGCACCGGCACGTGGAGCATGCCGAGCGCGCCGCCGACCAGCATGACGCCGACAAAGGCCAGCGGCCAGGCCCAGATTGCCTTGCCGCCCTTGAGCGCCGCCCACAGGCCGACGGCTACCATGACGGTCATATGGTCGAGGCCGGACAGCGGATGCGCGAAGCCCGCCGCGAAGGACGAGGTCGTGCCGATGCCGACATGGGCATAGGCGGGCATCGCCGCCGCCAGCAGCAGGATCGCTGCAAGCGTGGTGCGTTTGGTTGAAGCAGAGATCATCGGTCTTCCCTTCGAAGTCACGAAAATAATCACGCAGCCTTGCGCGGGCCGCAGCCCTCGGCCTTGAGCACGCGTTGGGTCGAGGCCGGATATTTCACCAGTTTCTCCACTGGGCGGATCGGGCGTGCGGAAAAATTGCCGCCGCAGTTCGGGCAGACGCCGCCCAGCACATGTTCAGCGCAGTCAGCGCAGAAGGTGCATTCAAAGGTGCAGATCAGCGCGTCCGCCGCTTCCGGCGGCAGGTCCTTGTCGCAGCATTCGCAATTCGGTCGCAGCTCCAGCATCGTTTTTCTCCTCACCTGATCGGTTCGTGAACGGTCACCAGCTTGGTGCCGTCGGGAAAGGTCGCCTCGACCTGCACGTCGTGGATCATCTCGGCGATGCCTTCCATCACCTGCGCGCGGGTGATGACATGGGCGCCGGCCTCCATCAGTTCGGCGACCGGGCGGCCGTCGCGGGCGCCCTCGACGACGAAATCGGTGATCAGCGCGATCGCTTCGGGGTGATTGAGCTTGACGCCGCGTTCCAGCCGCTTGCGCGCCACGATCGCCGCCATGGCGATGAGCAGCTTGTCCTTTTCACGCGGCGTCAGGTTCATGCGCTTTCCTGGATTTGGCCTGGATTTGGCTCAGAGTGACCATAATTTGGGCAGACCCGCCCGCCCGTTGAGCAGTTCGACGAGCGGAACCAGCCGCTTGCGCAGCTGGTAGCCGTCCTCGGCAAACAGCCTCGCAAGAAGCTTGCCAGATTTTTTGACGCTCCAGGCGCTGGCATCGCCGTCGGCGCCGATGATGTCGCGGGCCGCATCGAGCAAGCCTTCGGCCTGCGGCGAAACCATCAGCAGCGTCGCAGCGGCAATGGCGCCGCCGGCGACCGCCGGGCGGCCAAGTGCCGCCGCGATAGCCGGCCCGATGCGGGAATCCTCGGCATGAACGAGCGCACCATCCTGGCGGACACGCCAACGGTCGTGGAAATGGCCGTGCGCGGCCTCTTCGCCCATCGCGAGGCGGCCGAATATGGTGGCTTCAAGCAGCAATGCCTCGGCGCCTGCGGCAAGCTCGACCTCGAGCGTGCGGGCAAAGGCCGAGCGGTCGAAGACGATGGTTTCCTGGGGCAGCCAGGCGATACGCCCGCCCGCGCCGACGCTGAGCTTCACCCGAACTTCGGCGCAGTCGCTAGCGGCACGATAGATCTTTTCGCAGGCCTGGGTGGTTATCGAGGCGGAGGCACCTGGCCCGACATCGATTTCCCAGCCGAGCCGATCGCCGCCGGTCAGACCGCCGGCGGTGTTGATGAGCACGGCTTCGAGCGGATCGGCCGCAACGGCCGGCATGCGGATTTTGGCCGAGCCGTCCTGATAGAGGCGCAAAAGCCGGGTGCGTCCATCCCTGACGCCGCACGCAAGCCGGGCCGCCCCGGCCGCGCGCTGGGCCGGAAGAGCTGAGATCAAGACATGCTGCAACGTATCCACGGCGCTAACGTTAAGCACTCCCGGCGCTTTGTCGATATGGTGCTTGTTGATATAGCTTGTTGCTTGACAGCGTTTCCGTTTCTATAGAGGGAGCCTCTTTGGAACGGTCATGCTGCGCCTGGCGGGTTTTTGAAGGCGACGGCGATTTCAGTCCAGGCAACAGGGGCGCCAACCAATCGGCACCGCGACGTTATAAAATTGGGGAAGGAATCGAATGGCTGACGAGCTGGCAACGGAAATCATCGCCAAGATCAGGGCACATGCGGAGCCCGGTGGCGAAGAGATCACCACCAATACGGAATTGACCGCGCTTGGCATCCATTCCCTGGAACTGACCGAGATCATCTTCGATCTCGAGGAGCAGTACGGCATCGAGATCGAGATGAACACGGTCGATGCCTGGAGCAATCTCAAGAATGTCGGCGATATGGTTGAGGCTGTTCGCGCGCTGATTGCGAAAAAAGCCTGAGCTGAATGCAAAAGCGCGTCGTCATTACCGGCATCGGCGGCATATGCGGGCTCGGCGCCAATGCGCCTGCAATCTGGAACGAAATGCGGGCCGGCCGATCGGCCATCGGTCAAATCAGCAATCCCGGTTTGCATGATTTGAAGGTCAAGGTCGGCTGCGAAATCAAGACGCTGCCCGACCATGGCATCAGCCACAAGCAGACCGTGTCGATGGACCGCTTCAGCCTTTTGGCGACGATTGCCGCGCGCGAAGCCATGCAGCATGCCGGCCTGACATCGAATGAAGCAACCACCTACCGGATGGGCGCGGTTGTCGGCGTCGGCGTCTGCGGCTGGGAGGCGATCGAGGAGAACTACCGCGCCATCCTGGTCGACGGCAAGAACCGGGCCGGCATCTTCACCGTGCCAAAAGTGATGCCGAGTGCGGCGTCCGGCCATGTCAGTATGAATCTCGGCCTGCGCGGGCCGGTGTTCGGCGTCACTTCGGCCTGCTCCTCGTCCAATCACGCCTTTGCCTCGGCGGTCGACCAGATCCGGCTCGGCCGCGCCGATGTCATGGTCGCCGGCGGCACCGACGCGCCGCTGCTCTGGGGCATCCTGAAAGGCTGGGAAGCCCTGCGGGTGCTGGCGCCCGATACCTGCCGGCCGTTCTCAGCCGATCGCCAGGGCCTGTCGCTCGGCGAAGGTGCTGGAATGGCGGTGCTGGAAACCTATGAACACGCCATGGCGCGAGGCGCTACCATTCTGGCCGAATTTGCCGGAGCCGGCCTTTCCGCCGACGCTTCCGATATCGTCGCGCCGACTGTCGAGGGACCGACGGCGGCGATGCGCGCCTGCCTGACGGACGCCGGGCTCAATCCCGAGGACGTCGACTATCTCAACGCCCACGGCACCGGCACCAAGGCCAACGACCAGATCGAGACGGCGGCAATCAAGCGCGTCTTCGGCGACCATGCCTTTAAGCTGTCGGTGTCGTCGACCAAGTCGATGCATGCCCATTGCCTCGGCGCCTCGGGCGGCCTGGAAATGATCGCCTGCGTGATGGCGATCCGCGAAGGCATCGTGCCGCCGACGGCCAATTTCCGGCAGGCCGACCCCGACTGCGATCTCGACATCACGCCGAATGTGGCGCGCGAGCGCAAGGTGCGCGCGGCGATCAGCAACGGTTTTGCCTTCGGCGGCACCAATGCCGTGGTGGCGTTCAAGGCGGTCTGACGGCAAGCGACTGACCCTGAGCGACTGGCCCTGAATGACTGCGAAGACGGTGTGTGCACCGTCGGCCGGTTGATCGGCAAAGACGCCGAGGATAATCCTTCGCAACACGCCAGATGGCGCGATACCGCGCCAAATTCCCGACCGGAGCTTTCGATGACCGACCTGTCCGCCTTTCCGATCACCAAGCGCTGGCCGGCCAGCCACCCCGACCGCCTGCAGCTCTATTCCGCGACGACGCCGAATGGCGTGAAAGTCTCGATCGCGCTGGAAGAACTCGGCCTGCCCTACGAGGCGCATCTGGTGGATATCGGCAAGGACCAGAGCTGGACGCAGGAATTCCTGTCGCTGAACCCGAACGGCAAGATACCCGCGATCATCGACCCCGACGGGCCGGGCGGCAAGCCGCTCGGCCTGTTCGAATCCGGCGCCATCCTGCTTTACCTCACCGACAAGACCGGCAAGCTGATCCCGGTCGATCCCGCGCGGCGCTACGAGACCATCCAATGGGTGTTCTTCCAGATGGCGGCGATCGGACCGATTTTCGGACAGGTCGGGTTTTTCAATAAATTCGCCGGGCGCGAGATCGCCGACAAGCGGCCGCTGGATCGCTACCGCAATGAATCGCGGCGGCTGATCGGGGTGCTGGAGACGCGGCTGAAGGGTCGAACCTGGATCATGGACGACGACTATACGATCGCCGACATTTCGATGCTGGGCTGGGTGCGCAATCTGATCGGCTTCTACGAGGCGCGCGAACTCGTCGGCTTCGACGACTTCCCCACCGTCGCGGCATGGCTGGAGCGCGGGCTGGCGCGGCCCGCGGTGCAACGCGGCCTGACCATCCCCGCCAGGAATTGACCTCGGCCGGCCGAAGCAACCAGGTCTATTTCGCCTTGGCCTTGCTTTTCGAGCCGCCCTTGCCGATGACGGACGCAGCGAGCGACGCGGCGCCCCTGGCTGTCGCCGCCACCGCACCAGCGGCGACATTGGCGGTCGCCTTGACCGTGCGCATGGCCCCGCCGGCCACCGAGCCGCGGCTTGCCGGCTTCTTGGGTTTGGCGGTTTTCGCCGCCACCTTCGCCGTCGCGACCGGTTCTACCTTCTTTGGCGCCGCTTTGCCGAAAGCCGGCTTTGCGTCCTTGGACCGCTCGGCGATCGCCGGGCCGGCGCCTGCCTTGGCCTGCGTGGCCTTTGCCTGCCTGGCTTTGGGTTGAGCGGTCTTGCTCTTGGCGGGTGTTTTTGCCTTGGTTGCCATCTGACGGTTCCCTCACGGCGGCACGATTGCCGATGAGGGATAACGGCCTGAAAGTCTTAAGGTTCCCGTTCCGAAGTCCAGCGAACTATGCGGGATCGCCAACAACCAGGTCGGCGGACCTGCGACGGCCGAGCACGCGATCGATGTTGGGCATGTCGTTGGAAGCGATCCAGGCGCGGGCGTCTTCGTCGGAGCGGCCATGCTCGTGCCAGCGCACCAGAAGGCGGCGCTCGAGTTCGGCCCGCGGCACATCGACAAAGATGGTGAAGTCGAACAGCGGCGCCAGCCGCGACCACGGCTCCTCGTCGAGCAGGAGGTAATTGCCCTCAACCAGGATGAACTTGGTCTCGGCGGCAACGATGGAGGCGGCGGCGCGCGACAATTCCATGCTGCGGTCGAACACCGGAATGGCGATGTCTGGCTCGCCCGAACGGATGCGCTTCAACAGCGTCTCGAAGCCGGCGAAGTCGAAAGTCTCCGGCGCGCCCTTTCTTGACCGCAGGCCGCGCTGGTCGAGCACGATGTCGTCATAGTGGAAGCCGTCCATCGGCACGACTTCAGCCGCGCCATCCGGCAGCAGATCATGCAGGCCGGCCGAGAGCGTCGACTTGCCGGCGCCGGGCGGGCCGGCAATGGCGACGATGAAGCGTTTCGCCTTGCCGGCGCGCTTGAAGATGGTGGCGGCGAGATGGGCGATTTCGGACATTGGGCGCTTCCAGTTATGCTTCAGCATCTTGTCGGCAGTTTGAGGAAATTTCAAACCGCGATTTGGGCAATCTCACGACATCCGCCACGTCAGCGCCGCCCCTCGTCGCCCTGCCGGTGTCCAGCCGATAGATGGGTAACACTTCTCCCCCTATGCGTCCGCCGCAGCGCCAAGCAGATTGGTTGGCGCGGCGGTGCGGCGGACAAGCTCCATGTGCCGTGTGTCGAGGATGCCGGCAGGCAGGTGAGGGGCAGGGCCAGCGTTCGAAAATCAGCCGGGCTGGCCGATCCGCAGGAAATCGCTGTCGAACCTGACATCGCGGGTCGAACCATCGGCTCCGGTGAGACGCATGTGACCTGAGGCTGTCCCGATAGCGCGCGGCGGCTCGCCGTTTGCCTGCGGCAGCGCGCCGATGACATGGCGGAAGGAGACTTCGCCGCCGAGGGTAAAAGCGGTCGCGACCCCTTCGCGCTTCAGCCAATTGTCGTCGATCGATGCGGCATGGCCGATGGCGGCGCGGCCGTCCTCGATGCCGAGCACGCCGCGATGGCGGCTGCTCCACGGCGCGTAGTCGCGGCCGCCATTGCTGAACCACAGCATGGTGACCGGAAGCTCCGCCGGGTTCTTCAGCACCAGCACCAGATCCAGTTCGGCCCGGCGCGCCAGCGCCGTCCAGCCCGGACCGTCATGATCGGCTTCGACCAGGGTGATGAAATCCTCGCGCTCATCCTCCATGCGGTAGTCGGTGAGATCGAGCGTGCCGCCGCCAGTGGCTGGAAAGCGCGTCAGATCGGTCGAGCGGGCGGGATAGGAAAGCTTGAAGCGGCCGCGGGCCGGATCGGGCTCCAGCGGTGCGTCCAGTGTCCCGGCAAAGCGCTTCGGCGAAAAGGCCAGCCGGCCGCCATCGCGCATCGCCGCCATCGGATGGTGGGCGGCGGAGACAGCGCCGGAACCGCCGGAAAAGACATGCTCCTGATAGAGGAAGGGATGACTGTTGCGGAGCGTGAAGATCTTGTCGACCGTCGCGCCCATCACCGTGCGGCGCAACCGGAAGACGGCCCGCCAGCCGTCGGATGTCGCTTCGCTGGCGGTGACATCCCAGGCGCTGTTGGCCGGCCAGCCATGCAGCGGGGCGGCCTCGATGTCGCTGGCCGAAAACGGTGCGCATAGAAAATCGCCAGACAGCCGCACCGTGCCTTGAGGCAGATCCGGCGGCAGCGTCTCGCCGGCATCGATCCAGGGCGCGCGGTGCAGCGGCTTCAGCTGGCGGCCATCGCTGTCGACCGTCATGTCGGCGATATGGCCGACAGTGAGATCGAGCGTGACCGAAATGCCCTTTGCCTTGATCGTGACCGTATCCATCCGCGCACCTGCTGATTCTGATGGCAGCGAACAAACCCGCTCCGCGAGGGATGCGCAAGCACAGCGACCGGCATTTTGCATCAGGGCGATTTTTACCCTCCCCCTTGTGGGGAGGGTCGGCGAGCGCTCGGAGCGAAGCGGAGATCGTTCGACGGGGTGGGGGTAGCGCCCTACGAGGCCCCCCACCCCGATCCGCTACGCGGATCGGGTAGTGTGCTGAGAGTTCTGCAAATTCGCTGAGAGAGGGCGGTCATGGCAGGCTGGTGATGTTCAACGTCACCGATTCCCTG